>JBMYLU010000100.1:0-3904 GCA_049596595.1 Flavobacteriaceae bacterium
ACTATTTTCAAAACGAAGCTTTGTCAGGATCACAAGGTAATCCTAAACTCATTCTACTGATACGTTATCGTGAATAATCTATTCCTGACGGTTGCTAAACCACAACATCGCTTTTGTAGGTTTGGAGAAAAAGTCAAACAGTGTAGCATTTTCCCAATGTGAGCCTTTGCCCCAACGTGTAGCGCATGAGGTACTAACCCAAGCAGGTTCCCAATACAGCACCCCACTACCGCCAGAATCCTTTACCGTTTTGTGCAACGCATTTAAGTAAGCAAGTTGCCCGTCTTGCGTAGCCGGAAATTCATCTTCGAGCGAATCTTGCCCCAAGATATTATTTGCTTCATCTTGCCCATCAAGAGTAAACGGATAAGCGGTTTCTACAATAATAATTTCTTTATGATACATGTTTTTCAATGTTGTAATTGCACCCCCTAATTCTTGTAAATTTTTGTTAGACCATTTTGGATAGTATGAAATCCCAATAAAATCAAAATCAACTACACCATTTTCCTTGGCATCATTAAACCACCACAGTGCGTTTTCTGGCTGTGCTATATGAAGCATTACCTCGACCTTGTTGACTGTAGAGGCAGTAAAGTCACGCACTGCCTTTATAGCCCTGTTGAGGAGTGTTGCGTTACGTTTCCATTCAATGGGTTTTAGTTCATCCGGTCGCTGTAAAATCATAGCATTTATTTCATTTCCAACTTGAACAATATCTGGCAAAAGATTCAAAGAATGTAGTTCTTTCAGCACATCATATGTATAGGAATAAAGGGCATCTGAAAGTCTTGTAATATCATCCACAAAAGGAAGCCAATCTTCGGGAACATCTTGTGAATAGGGGTCAGCCCAGTTATCGGAATAATGAAAAGCCAAAAGCACTTTCATGCCTTCCTTTTTTGAACGCCTTATACTTTTCTTTACATCTTCCAAATTACTGTAATTTGTCCACACTGGCGAATGCCATAAACGTAAACGAACCAAATTCGCACCAGCTTGGCTAAAAACAACATAGGGATCTTGCGGCTGGCCTAGACTATTGTGGTAAACAGCACCGCAATTCTCCATTTCATTTATATAAGATAAATCAGCGCCCAAAAAATAGGTAGGGTCGGGATTGATACTATTGCTTACAGGTTGTTGATTATTGCAACAACTGAGCATAAGAAGCAAGAAAGGGATAGCTATGCGCATCATTTTGCACAAGATACAAAATCTACTCTTCTCGTAGTTTATCTCCTTCTTTGACAAGAATTACCGTGGCTTTTGACCCAGTAGACAAGTTCCAGTTATGAATGGCTAACGGCACACCTAAATCATCGTACATACGTAGTTCAGCCGTATTGGGATAGAGCGAACCTTGGTTTAGTGCCTGAAACACAATTTTATTAAAACCTTCTTTTAAAGGTAATTTGAGTGCAAAAAATTGGTTTTTGAGGAAGATATTGGGGACTACCTCTTCATCGTTTACAAAAATCCGAACACGATCTCCGTCTTCTTGACCAAAATCACGCAGCAAAATTTGCGCGTTCTTCGAGAGCGTAAATACATCACCTAGATAGACATCACCTAAATAGGTGTCTTTAGAAATTGAGCCTTCCTTGTTCAGTTTCTTCAAATACTTTTTGCCTGGATCTCTAAACTGCTCCTTGTCCGTCATGCTGCGGTTATCTTCGTTAGATTTATTTAAAAAAGAGTAGTCTTCAGCTTTTTCCTCAGGAATAAGCAATCCATAATTCGGCTTTGGTTTTTCCAATAAGGGAAAAGAACCACTCCCCTTTTGCTCTTGCGCAAAAAGAAAACCACCCATTAAAAGGGTTGTTAGGATTATTTTTTCAACCGAAGGATAACGGCTCCCGCTACCAAACATATTCCTGAATTAACTAATATCAATGCCAAAGTACCAACCAAAAACCATGCCTCACCGTTATTTTTAGCGATGATGGCCTCGCCCAAAACACTCAAGCCTGCGCCAATGAGTACCAGCCCGCCAACAGAGTATACCCACCAGCGAAAGCTATTTCGAAAAGTATTTTTTGGCTTTCCCATAGGATGCAATTCCCAGTACCGCTATAAAAGCAACGCTATAATACACAAAATTTGGCGTAATCACCTTATCGCCACTTGCGTAGGAGTGCAAGCCTGTTAAATAAAAGTTTACCCCAAAATAGGTCATCATAATGCTCGCAAACGCTACCACCGATGCCAAACTATATATCCATTTGCCACGCATGCCGGGAACCAACCGCATGTGCAATACAAACGCATATACCAAAATACTGATAAGTGCCCAGGTTTCTTTGGGATCCCAACCCCAATAACGCCCCCAACTTTCGTTTGCCCACTGACCTCCCAAAAAGTTTCCAATAGTAAGCATGATAAGCCCAACGGTAAGCGCAAGCTCATTGACAACGGTAAGTTCAGCAACATGTAACCGCATTTTTGGTGCAGATTTTTTTGTGGTCAATAGCATTAAAAACATCGAGATTATACCCAAAATCATCCCGAGTGCAAAAGGTCCATAGCTCCCTACGATAACCGCCACGTGAATCATTAACCAGTAACTATCTAAAACTGGTTGAAGATTAGCAATTTCAGGGTCCATCCAGTTCCAATGCGCAATCATTAAAATCATGGACGTAACAAAAGCGGTTGCCGCAATGGTTAGGGATGATTTTCGTCCAAAAGCAAGTCCCATTCCCATGGTAGCCCATGCTACATAAATCATTGACTCATAGGCATCGCTCCAAGGAGCATGCCCCGAAATATACCATCGTGCAATCAGCCCTGCTGTATGCAGCACAAAAAGCAATGAAATTACTGCGACAAAGAAGATAATCACACCACGAAGCACGCGTACATCGTAGAGCATTTGCGCAATCAGCACAAAAAACATCAAGGTGCCAGCATACATATACCAGCTAAACAGACGTTTAAAAATATCGTATTTGTTGTAAAGCACCTCCGCATCAATCTGTTTATCGGAGGGCATAACAGTAGCGCCATATTTTTTTTGATAGCCTTTTAAGCTTTCCAAAAGTTGATCAGCTTGGGAATAATCTTTTGTGGTTTTACCTTGTCTTAGAGATGAAAAATAGAGTGGAATAACATTATTCACATACAACGAATCTACTCCTTCGAAGTTGGTTTCGTGTACCTCGGGTAGTGACACCCAACGATTATTTTTGTCATTCGGAACAGGAAAAATACGCAACACCTTGCCTTCTAGTGCCGAAAACAACAGGTTTACTTTACGGTCAGTTTCAATAAAATCTTTTTGAAATTGGTTTGGCGTAGCAGATTTGTATGCCCCCTCAAGCATCGGTGCTAATTTGTAGTTCCCCTGTGCATCAAAGAAATTGGCGAAAGCAGCGTATTTGGCTTTTTTATCTACGCCAATAAGGGAGCGCAAGCTATCGTTTCCACGCTTTAAATACACAAAGGGCACCTGATACCACAACAATGGATTTTGCGTCATAGAAAGCAATACTTGGTCGGCGTTGAGCGATTTATAATGGTCTGCCTTGCTCACTTTCCGCACCAATTCAGAGGCAAAGGTGTTGGCAGGTTTCATGCGTCCACCAGCATCTTGAATAATCAACGTGCCAAATTTGGCAGCTTGAGCCATATCTATGGCTTCTGCCTGCAAAACGGAATCTACCTCAAATGTGGGAGTGTTATGATTGTGCTGTGCAAATGCTGTGCTGCCAATTAAGATAAAAACCAAAGACAAGGCTGCCTTTTTGAGACGAATATCCTCTAGCATTTTGGCGAGTTTCTTAAACCGGGTTTTACCGAAGAACAACAATCCCATCAAACCGATGTATAGCAAAAAGTAACCTGCATAAGTAACCGCTGTACCCAACGAATCGTGGTTTACGGAAAGAACTGTACCCCGCTC
>JBMYLU010000101.1:0-3875 GCA_049596595.1 Flavobacteriaceae bacterium
AGTGTAAAAAACAAGGCTCCGCCCACCAACAAAAAGATAATTGTTGGAATACTGGTTCCAGGAAAATTGTGAAGCACCACATTTCCCCACCAATCAGCAATAGGAGTAAATGCCTCATTAATTTTTTCATCTAGCCCTTTTTCAGAGGATTGCGCCATTAGGGGAAGGCAAAAAAAGGTAGCTAGAAGTAGTGCAAAATTTTTCATAAAAGTGGGTTATAAATCAAATACAGATGAGCGTTTGGCGAACAAAAAATCTTTCATTTTAAGCCAAAAAGCCAGTACCAAATATAGGGCAAAGCCAGCGCCTAATGAAAAAAAGCTCAAGTAAATAAAGAAAATACGCACGTTTTTTGCTTTCATTCCAAGGCGTTCGGCAAGTCGAGAACAGACCTCAAAGCCTCGTTTTTCAAGAAAATAACGCAACTCGTGCAAATAACTCATCTCACAAAAATAATCAAAGATTTAAAAGTTTATGTCCAAAGGCACATTGCAAACATCGCTTTGGCTCACAATAACTGTGTTTTAGCTGCAAACATGCCTGACTTTCCAAAGCATCGTCCACCGTGCAGCCCAGTTGCTTAAACTTGGTTACAAAAACATTTTTTTCGGGTGCAAGATGGCGTACAACATCCAATACTTGTGTTTTTCGATTGTCTCCGATATACTCATAATATTGGAACAAAAACGGAAAAATTGTGTTGAGCAGCAATAATTCTTTAAAAGATTTGGTGAGTCGGTTTACACGCCTTTTTGAAGGGGTATTAAAGTGATAATGCGTTTCCCAAAAAGGGCTTGTTTTTGCTTCGAGGACTTCATACCAATCCGCTACTGTTTTTGCTTCTTGAATTCGTGTCAGTAATCTGGGTTTTTGGTGTAACAGCCAAGCCAATTGTGCCAAGCGAATGGTGGGGAAATTACCGGGGCGTAATCGAAAGAAATTCACCTTTTCTGTTGGTGGGTTGAGGTTGTATTTGTGTTTTAAATAGGTATAGGTTTTTTGTTGTCGATGAAAATACTCCTGCTCAAAAGGCTGATTTAAAAGTCCTGCCTGCCCCATTAAAATTGCCTCAAGCGCAACTACTTTTTCGGAGTTTTGCAAGATTGCTTTCCAAGGAACAGACAAGGCTACTTGTGCAAACGCCATCCCGTTTTGTTTTAGTCCAAAACCTTTGGCAAGTGCCACAAAAAAGACCGCTTCCCAATTGTTTTTGGCAAGTGCCAACCAGCTTTGAAATAGGGCGGTTTTCTCCATCAAACGCTCCACATATAGGCGTTCAAAAAATTGCTTCCGCAATAGCTTTGGGACTCGGTGCACCTCATCGGCGCAGAGAATCCATTTGTTGGTTTCCGAAAGCCATTTGGTATATTTTTCAATAAGGTTTTGCGGAGCATAATCTGCCAAACGCAATGTGGGCATGGGCTGCTGACTGGCATCGTATACGGGTACATCGTCTTGCCAAACCACATGCAAAATGACATTGTCATAGTTTTTATCGGTCTGATGCCGATGATTAAACCAGTTGGAAGCGCGTACGTGAAGCTCTACATTGCCCACCCAAAGGGTATCGTTAATTTGGATGTGCGCATTAAAAAAATCAGGACCCGCATAAGCATTTTCCTGTCCGGGTTTGACAACAACAAGGGTTTCCCCCGAGGTAGTTTTTAAGTTACTACGGTTAAATTTTTGTGTTTTCCATAAATAGGCAAGCAGTTCTTCGCGCACCTAAGATAAGGGTGTTACTCCTCCAAATCGCCCTCCCAAGCCAGGACGCCGCCTTCAAGATTATATACGTTTTCAAAGCCCATTTGCCCCATCAACTGACACGCCTGTCCGCTACGTGCACCCGAACGACAATACACAAAGTATGCTTTGGACTTGTCCAATTCTTCAACGGAAGCAATAAAATCGGCTCCGCCACGAATATCCAAATTCAATGCGCCTTTGATGTATCCGCTTTCAAATTCTTCTTCGGTGCGGACATCAAGGATTACAGCTTCGGGAGTTTGGCTGTGTAGTTCAGCCCATTCGGTGGGTGATAGTTCGTTCATTGTTGTTTGCTTTTTGGGCGAAGATACACATGAAATTATAAGCAATCCAAGGATAACAAACATGTGAATTTTCATACATCAAATATATATTAAAAATAATTTTATACATTTGTACATACAATAGTTGTTGTAACAATGATAAGTAGAAAAGTGGTTGTTGAAGTGATGCGTAGTGGAAATGTGTTCTCAGAACATATTAACACTAGCCTAAACCCTTTTGGGTTAACGCTCCAACAATTTAACGTCTTACGGATTTTGCGGGGTAGAAACGGCGATGCCGCCTGCTTGGAGAGCATCACTAATGACATGATTCACCGTATGAGCAATACCTCACGTTTAGTAGATAAGCTTATTGAAAAAGGGTTGGTGAAACGTGCCGTTTGTAAAGAAAATCGGCGTAAGGTGGATATTTTTATTACCAAAAAAGGACTAGATTTACTCAACGAAATCGAGCCCACGCTAGACAAATCTGAAAAAGAAATCACCGCAGCATTGTCCAAAAAAGAAATGGAACAACTTTTGCAATTGATAACGAAAATCAAACCTAAAAATTAATCCTAATACACAAATAATCATGAAAAAGAGAAATCTCATCGCCCTTGGGGCAACACTATTTTTAGCCGTTGGACTACAGGCACAAACCGTCGAAATTTCGGACGGTATCATCCTTTGGAAAGGATCCAAAGTAGTCCCAGATTCGCACGAGGGCACGCTTGCCATTAGCAAAGGTGCGCTAACTTTTGAGGGCAACACCCTTACTGGAGGTACGTTTACGGTAGACATGAACAGTATGGTTTCCACCGACCTTTCTGGAAGTTATGCAGATAACCTTATTGGTCACTTGAAATCTGATGACTTTTTTGCTGTAGCCGAACACCCAGAGGCAACACTTACTATTACCAATGCGGAAAAAACAGAAGGCGGCTATAACGTAACCGGAAATTTTACCATCCGTGGCATTACCCACCCAGAAACCTTTGTGTTAAAACTTGACGGCAACAAAGCCACTGCAGACTTAGTAATTGACCGTTCAAAATACAATGTAAAGTATGCTTCGGGTTCTTTCTTTGAAAACCTTGGCGACAAACTCATTAAGGACGCATTGGAACTAAGCGTAAGCTTTACGTACTAAATTCTTGTTTTTTCATCTCTGAGTTGTATATTTGGGCAGATGAAAAAATTTATTACTAAATCGCTTTGGTGGAACTCCTAAACAGGAGTCGATAGGCGTTTTAGAAACACACAAAAGGCTTGTCGTATTTGGCAAGCCTTTTTTTTATTTTTGACCCATGAAATTTGTACTCAAAACAGCTACAAAAGAATTGCTCACCGATACCATGACACCGGTGAACATGTACCTGAAAATTCGGGATGCGTACCCCGAAAGTGTACTGTTGGAAAGCTCCGATTATGGCGCTAACGACAACAGTGTTGCCTATGTGTGCTTTAATCCCATTGCCTCCTTTAAAGTTCACGACAGACAAATGACACAAACTTTTCCCGATGGTAGCGTTGTGCAAAATCAAATTACAAAGGAGACTTCTGTGGTGAAGTCGCTAGAGGATTTTGTTTCCTGTTTTGAAACCGATTTGCCCGAAACCCGATTCATAAGCAATGGGCTATTTGGTTATACTGCCTATGAAGCGGTACAGTATTTTGAAGACATAACATTTGAAGAAAAAGAAAACCGTACCGATATCCCAGAAATCTATTATGCGCTTTATCAGAATGTTATTGCGGTAAATGTGTTTAACAATCAAGCTAAGCTCTTTTCGCACAGCTACCAGTCTGGAAGCAATCTCGACGAAGTTGTGCAACTGTTGA
>JBMYLU010000102.1:0-3843 GCA_049596595.1 Flavobacteriaceae bacterium
TGGTTTGCCGATAATGTAAACTCGCGCACCGAAAAATATGCCTTTATATGGGATGACTCGGAAGAAGAAGCCCTGCTTCTTCGCAAAAAAGCAAATGAGTTTGTGCGCTTTCGTTGGCTTAATGGTGATGATGATCAAGATGAATGTTATTTTGAAATGCGTAT
This sequence comes from Flavobacteriaceae bacterium, assembly GCA_049596595.1. Classification (GTDB taxonomy): domain Bacteria; phylum Bacteroidota; class Bacteroidia; order Flavobacteriales; family Flavobacteriaceae; genus UBA7446. The sequence continues at coordinate 165 of JBMYLU010000102.1, forward strand.
CGTAGTTGATGAAATAACCAAAGATGTTTCGGTTGTGGTAACTGATTTTGCTGACGAGGATGAACTCGAAGAAGCTAAAATGCTTTGGGAAAGTCAGATTGGAGATTTAAAACAAGTACTAGGTTCTTCGTAGTATGATAAACCAAAATGGCGAACTAAAAGCTGCGGCTTCGCCAACCTTTTCAGTACAAAATAGAGGTTTCTTATTCGGCGATGCCGTGTTTGAAACGATAAAATTTTCTCAAAATCACCTTCATTTTTGGGAAGATCATTACTTTAGGCTAATGGCTGCCATGCGTGTATTTCGCATGAATATACCCATGGCGTTTACCCCGGAATTTTTAGAACAAGAATGTTTGCGTGTGGTTCAAGCCCAAAGCACAACCGCCCCTTCGTGGCGTATTCGATTAACCGTTTTTCGTGCCGATGGAGGCACTTATTTGCCTAAAAGCAAAGAAGTTGGGTATGTCATAGAAGCCAAACCCCTTGAGGATGCAATCTATAACGCCAAAGAAACCTATACTGTAGAATTGTTTAAAGACTATTACGTACAAAAAAGTATGTTGTCTAACCTTAAATCTACGAACAAAGCCCTTAATGTAATTGGCAGTATTTTTATGCAAGAGCAAGGGTTTGATAACGGTATTTTGGTAAACGACGATAAAGAAGTGGTGGAATTTTTAAATGGTAACCTTTTTGTGGTGGTTGATGGCACGCTTCGTACGCCTCCTTTGTCTTCGGGGTGTTTGGACGGTATCATGCGCAAGCAAGTCCTTCGAATGGCAAAAAAGCTGGGCATTCCCTGTACGGAAGAAAAAATATCTCCTTTTGATTTGCAGCAAGTCCAAGAAGTATTTCTGACCAATTCGGTTGTGGGTATTCAGCCAGTATCTACATACCGCCGAACCAATTATGAGAACAGCCTAGGACTTCAGCTGCAACAGGCACTAAACGATTCGGTTAATTCAACCCCGGATGTATAGGTGCCGTGGCGTAGTAAGCAAGTTCACCACCTAAATCACGTAAAATAGTACCCCAAAGTTGTTCTTCATTTGCAAAGAGGTTATACGTGTTTTTCACCAAAAGCCAAGCATTGGTTTTACACTCAGCGTTGAGTTGCCCTTCACTCCAACCAGCATAACCGAGTAAAAATTTAATCTGATTTATGGATAGTTTTTTTGATTGTATAGCTGCTTTGATGTCTTCCAAATCACCACCCCAAAACAAACGGTTTCCCAATGACTTTGCTTGTGGAATGCTAGCTTCTGTGTGTACATAAAACAAACGGTCTAAATCTACGGGTCCACCCTGGAAAACAGGAGCGTCTAGCTCCAATTCAGGTGCTAAATCGCGTAAGGTGTAATGTGTATGCTGATTTACAACAAATCCCGATGACCCCTCGTCATTGTGTTCTGTCATGAGTACTACACTACGCCCAAACGATTGATCTGCCAAAAGAGACGGATGCGCTACTAATAGTTTGCCAGTCATTACACAAATCTACATTTTTCAGGAAAGTGAAAACCATTTAGGAGGGCAGCAGTTTTCATACTTTTTTTGTTAGGCAATTGGAGTTCATCTATAAAAACGTAGCCGTCATTAACAGCAACCCTGATAAGTTGGTCTTCATTGGCTATGGCTCCTGGTGGATTGAGGGGTGACCCAGACACAAAATGCGCACGCTTAAGTTTTACATTCAATTCTTTATCGGGTAATACTAAAACGCTCCACGCCGTTGGAAATGGATTTAGTCCGTGAATGTGATTTACAATTTTACCCCAATCTATTCGCGTGTTTTCACGTGTGAGCTTAGGGGCGGGAAACAACTCACCCTTTTTGGGTTGGGGTTGTGGCTTAACAGTGCCGTTTGCCAAAGCATCAAGGGTTTTTAGTATTAGCGCACCAGATTGAGCCTGCATGCGTGTGCTTAATTCGCCAGTGGTTTCCTCGGGATGAATGTTCATTTTGGTTTGAAATAAAACCGCACCGGTATCTATTTTTTGGTCTATCAAAAATGTAGTGAGTCCGGTTTCCTTTTCACCGTTGATAATTGCCCAATGAATGGGTGCAGCGCCACGATATTGGGGCAACAATGATGCGTGAAGGTTAAAGGTGCCCAATGGCGGAATAGACCAAACAGATTTTGGCAACATCCGAAACGCTACCACGACAAATACGTCTGCGTGGAATGCTTTGAGTTGCTCAATGGTGCTTTTGTCATTTAGCTTTTCGGGCTGCATTAGTGGAATGTATTGCGCTAATGCTTCTTCTTTTATGGCAGAAAACTGTAGTTTTTTTCCGCGTCCTGCTGGGCGGTCAGGAGCGGTAACAATGCCCACAACTTCGTGATGACTTTCAATGATACTGCGCAATCCTGCCACAGCGAAAGCCGGAGTTCCCATAAAAACGACACGTAACGATTTGCTCATATCAGTCGGTATGCATTTGTGTTTAGTTGCTCAACGAGTTCCTCATTTACCATAATCTCAAGTGCTTTTATAAGCTGTACGCTACTGTATGTTGATTCAGAAATAAGCTGTTCCAAAGATACAGTTTCTCCATTCGAAAGCAGGTTTTTTAGTTGCAGAATTACTTCTTTAGTTGAAGTGTTTTCTTGAACACAATTTGAGCACGATTGACAGGTTTTCTTTGATGAATCGTCAAAATAGTCAAGTAATTTTTTTCTATAGCAGCTTGTTGTGGTGCAATAGTTCCAAACGGTATCCGCCAAGCGTTTTTTCTCTTTTTTAAACGTATCTAGCTGTTGCAACACAGGTAGTAGGGTGTGTTTGTCTTCTCTTGGGGTCAGGAATTGAATGCCGCTATCTACGTGGAGTTGTCCAATTTCTGCCTGACCGTTTTTTTCTAGTGTCTTTAATTCCACTAAACAGTCTTGAAGCGACATACCACATTTGACAGCTATGCGCTCAAGTTTTATGGACTGCATTTGGGCTGTGATACCCCCCACATTACGAAGTAAATAATCCACCAAAACCGATTCCCTTTTTTGATTGGATTCTAGGCGTAGTGTTGTTTTTGGGGTGTCAAATTGTGTAAGGCTTAGTACCTGTCCGCGCTCCAAAAGCTCCAAAACATAAAAGGTGATTTTTGGACTCAAATGGTATCGCTGGCAAAATAGGTTAAGGTTAAATTCCAACATGAATTGTGGCAATTCGCCGTAGGCAATATCAAAATAATGGCATAAATGTTTGTAGGTTTTTTGGATAGCTTCTTTTGGGGGTACACTTGCCATAAGCCTGTTCCAAAGTTTTTTCTCATCGTCTTTTTCAACAAAAAGCGTAGCCACTGACGGGCTACCATCTCTGCCACATCGTCCCACTTCTTGATAGTATTGCTCTAAGCTAAACGGCAACATAGCATGAATCACACGTTGCACATTGGCTTTGTCAATACCCATCCCAAAAGCCGTGGTGGCAACCATAACAGGGGTTTTTTCACACATCCATTCCGTAATGCGTTTTTCTTTTTCGGGTGCGCCACCGTGAAAATACGCCGACTGATGTCCCATGGCATTAAGGTGATTACTTAAAAGTTCAGCACTTTTTCGTGTGCCTACATACACTATGCTTGGCACCCCTTTGGGCTCTAAATCCTCGGCAATAGCTGTGCGCGTTCGGACTCCACACCAACAACAATTCTATCCGGTTTCATAAAGTCC
>JBMYLU010000103.1:0-3832 GCA_049596595.1 Flavobacteriaceae bacterium
AAGAAACCAATTCATTTGATGTGGGACAGGCAGGTTTTGTTATGGTATTTGTTAACTCTAACAGTAAATGGGATAAAGTAGCTTTTGGGTTTAATACCCAAGTCGTCAATAATTTTAACAAGAACCTTTATGCGCAGGGCACTAACAATCGAAACGGACTAGCAGACTATTTTCTAGACATGGCAGGTTCTACTCTTGATAGAAATATACCTTTTAGCGCATATGACTACCTTACTAACAACACAGATTCGGAATACGCATATTTGGGAGAAGCTTATGGTGCCGATGCACAACGCACCTACATGGCGTATGCCACGGGACTTATCAATTATTATGAACCAGAAAACGAGGTACCTTACTATGGTTATGTTGCTGGACAAAATCCAGTAAGTGACCAAATCCACGACTTACGAGCCAGCGGAGGTCAACGTAAATACTCCTTAAATTTTAGTGGGCGATATTTAGAAAAGCTATCATTGGGGGTAAACATCAACATCTATAGTGTTGATTATATGCACAGAAAGTATACCTCAGATAAATATATAAACGATGATTCGTTCTTAGACCAAGTTGATTTTATCCAAGAGTTAAACAGTTTTGGTACTGGAGTTTCTGTTCAATTTGGTGCACTTTACAAAGCTTCTGAAATATTACGATTGGGGTTCAATTATACCAGTCCAACGTATTACCAGTTTGAAGATGAGTATTCTGAAGCTTTGGATGTTAGGTATAATCAACCATTGGATGGCGCATCTGGACGATCCGTTTACCCAAACGTTGTTAATATTCTTCCTGCTTACAATCTAAAAACACCTTCAATCACACAAGCGAGTATGGCACTTGTTTTTGGCAAAAACGGTCTTTTAAGCCTTGATTATGGCATCAGAGACTACACTTCCACACGAGTAAACGATGACAGCGGCGATTTTGATTATTTAAATGATGCCATTAACAACAATCTGGATAGGGCATCCTTTTTTCGGGCAGGCGGCGAAACACGCTTTGGCGATATCAGTCTTCGTACGGGGTATTGGTTCGATAAAACACCTTACCAAAACCACCAACTTATGAGCGATCGAAGTGGTTTTGCGCTAGGGACAGGACTTCGTTTTGGAAACGCATCGCTAGATTTGACGTACACAAAAACAAATCAAGATTACCAGCAGCAACTCTACAACACCGGACTTACAGACACTTTTGAAGTACAACAACAAACAGGTCAGGTGAGCCTTACCTATAGTGTTAGGTTCTAAAAGAAGTTTAATTTTTACGAATGTAGTATCTTTGCAACTTATGAAAGATGCTATGAAGTTTGACCGTTTATTGAAAGAAACGCTAGAAGACATTCACGATGACGACCATATGAGTGGAAACATCAACACCCCTTTACGTGATGATGCATTTGAACTTTCCGATCAAGAAAAAATTGCCAGCATAGAGCAAGACATGGCACGAATTTTAGAAACACTAGGCATGGACCTTACAGACGATAGCCTACGAGGAACGCCCAAGCGTGTGGCTAAAATGTTTGTCAACGAGCTTTTTGCAGGCTTACATCCTGACAACAAACCCAGTGCCTCTACTTTTGAAAACAAGTATAAATACGGAGAGATGTTGGTTGAAAAAAACATCACCCTCTACTCCACTTGCGAACACCATTTGTTGCCCATTGTAGGGAAAGCACATGTTGCCTATATTTCTAATGGAACTGTAGTTGGTTTGTCCAAAATGAATCGTCTTGTGGATTATTTTGCAAAGCGTCCACAGGTACAAGAACGTCTAACACTACAGGTGGTTAAAGCGTTACAAGAAGTACTAAACACTGACGACGTAGCTTGTGTGATTGATGCCAAGCACCTTTGTGTAAATGCCCGTGGTATTCGTGATATTGACAGCAGCACCGTTACGGCAGAATTTGGTGGAGCATTCAAAAAACCTGAGGTCAAAAAGGAGTTTTTAGGGTACTTGAACCTCGATACATCATTCTAGCACATGCACGAAAAGGCATCATCAATACATATTTTTAATTCGCTAAGCGGAAAAAAAGAGCCTTTTAAGTCTATAGAAGAAAATCACGTAGGGATGTATGTGTGTGGTCCAACAGTGTACAGCAATGTGCATTTGGGTAATTGCCGCACGTTTATTTCCTTCGATTTGGTATATCGCTACCTTAAACATTTGGGCTATTCGGTACGTTATGTTCGTAACATTACCGATGCAGGTCACTTGGAACACGACGCCGACGAGGGAGAAGACCGCATCTCCAAAAAAGCACGTCTAGAACAGGTTGAACCCATGGAAGTGGTACAGCGCTATACGGTTGATTTTCATCAAACCTTAGCAGCATTTAATACACTTCCACCAAATATAGAACCCACTGCAACGGGGCATATCATCGAGCAAATTGAAATTGTTAAAGGTATCCTGGAGGCAGGTTTTGCTTACGAAATCAACGGTTCTGTTTATTTTGATGTAGAAAAATACAACAAAACAAATCATTACGGGATTTTGAGTGGGAGAAAACTTGAGGATATGATTCACAACACCCGTGCGCTCGCGGGGCAAAATGACAAACGTGCACCGCAAGATTTTGCGCTTTGGAAAAAAGCCGAGCCACAACATATTATGCGTTGGCCCTCGCCCTGGGGCGATGGATTCCCTGGTTGGCATTTGGAATGTACTGCCATGAGTACCAAATATTTGGGAGAACAATTTGACATTCACGGAGGGGGCATGGATTTAAAATTCCCTCATCATGAATGTGAAATTGCACAAGCACAAGCCATAAACCAAAAAAGCCCTGTAAATACGTGGATGCATGCGAATATGCTTACGTTAAACGGCAAAAAAATGGCAAAATCCACTGGAAACAATATTTTGCCCAACGAACTTTTTAAAGGTACGAATCCTGTACTTTCTAAGGCATTTTCACCCGATGTTACACGCTTTTTTATGCTTCAGGCACATTATCGAAGCATTTTAGATTTGAGTAGTGATGCCCTTGAAGCTGCTGAAAAAGGCTATAACCGCCTTATTCAAGGAATTGAATTGCTTTCGGATTTACCAACAAGCAATCAAAGTAGCGTTGATATAGCCAACCACATTGATGCGTATTATGAAGCTATGAATGACGATTTTAACAGTCCGGTCCTGATTGCGCAACTGTTCGAAACCGTAAAACTGATTTATCGTCTGGAACAAGGCGAAGAAACACTAACGTCAACAGACATTGAAAAGCTTAGCAATGCGGTTCATGGATTTGTATTCGACGTATTGGGGTTAACCCTAACGGCAAAAGAAGAAGACAATACGTATTTAGACAAAGCACTTTCAGTACTTATTGAAATGCGCAATCAAGCCAGAGCCAACAAAGACTTTGCCACTTCAGACCGCATCCGCGATGAACTAATGGCAAAAGGCATCCAGCTAAAAGACGGTAAAGAAGGTACAACCTATTCCCTTTCTTGATGCGAAAGCTACTCGTCTTTCCGTTCGTTGCATGTATTCGTTTTTATCAGATTTTGATTTCTCCCCTACTCCCTGCAACGTGTAGGTTTAACCCTACCTGCTCACAATACAGCATAGAGGCACTACAAAAACACGGACTTTATAAAGGAACTTTACTTGCGCTAAAGCGCATTAGTCAATGCCATCCATGGGGAGGAAAAGGGCACGACCCCGTTCCCGATTAGGAGAATATTTCCTGTATCTTTATAAAAATTTTAAACCATGTTAGCACTCAAATTTTTGTGGGCACCCGACCCCGTTGCCATCAGTCTTGGAAGCTTTAACGTATACTATTACAGCCTGATGTTCGTAATTGCTTTTGCCT
>JBMYLU010000104.1:0-3807 GCA_049596595.1 Flavobacteriaceae bacterium
TTTTTCTAGAAAAAGAAACGAAAAATCAATGGCACAAAAGCTTGCTGCAGAAATTCTTGCCGCTTCTAAAGAAGAAGGTGCTGCCGTGAAAAAGCGTGTAGATACACACAAAATGGCAGAAGCAAACAAAGCATTCTCACACTTTAGATTCTAATCATCGTAGTATAAAACATGGCAAGAGATTTAAAATATACACGTAACATTGGTATTGCCGCGCACATTGATGCTGGTAAGACCACAACCACAGAACGTATCCTTTACTACACTGGGGTTAGCCACAAAATTGGTGAGGTACACGATGGTGCCGCTACCATGGACTGGATGGAGCAAGAACAAGAGCGCGGAATTACCATTACTTCTGCTGCTACCACTTGTGAGTGGACGTTCCCAACAGATCAAGGAAAGCCAATAGACGGTGCCAAACCGTATCACTTTAATATTATTGACACCCCCGGACACGTGGATTTTACCGTTGAGGTAAACCGTTCGCTTCGTGTTTTGGACGGTCTAGTATTCCTTTTTTCTGCCGTTGACGGTGTAGAGCCACAGTCAGAAACCAACTGGCGTTTGGCAGATAATTACAAAGTGCCGCGTATGGGCTTTGTGAATAAAATGGACCGCCAGGGCTCAAACTTCCTTAATGTTTGTACGCAAGTGCGTGAAATGTTAAAGTCTAACGCTGTTCCTATTGTACTTCCAATTGGTGAGGAAGATGACTTCAAGGGTTGTGTTGATTTAGTTAAAAACCGCGCTATCATCTGGCACGAAGAAAACATGGGAGCTACATTTGATGTGGTTGACATCCCTGAAGACATGAAAGATGAAGTTGAAAAATTCCGTGGCGAGCTTATTGAGGCGGTTGCTGAGTACGACGAGAATCTTTTGGAAAAATATTTTGAGGATCCTGACAGTATCACAGAAGACGAGGTACACAATGCACTTCGTGCTGCTACGCAAGACATGAGTATCATTCCTATGATTTGTGGTTCTGCGTTCAAAAACAAAGGAGTTCAGTTCTTGCTTGATGCCGTTTGTCGTTACTTGCCTTCTCCTGAAGATAAGGATGCGATTGTGGGTACAGATCCAGATTCTGGTGCTGAAATTTCACGCAAGCCCACAGTAGACGATCCTTTTGCTGCATTGGCATTTAAAATTGCTACTGATCCTTTTGTTGGGCGTTTGGCTTTCTTCCGTGCCTACTCTGGTCGTTTGGATGCAGGTTCTTATGTGCTGAACAACCGCTCTGGAAACAAAGAACGTATTTCACGTATTTACCAAATGCACGCCAACAAGCAGAATTCCATTGATTATATCGAAGCTGGTGATATTGGTGCTGCAGTAGGTTTTAAAGACATTAAGACAGGTGATACGCTTTCTGCTGAAAAATCACCTATCATTTTGGAAAGTATGGACTTCCCCGATCCCGTAATTGGTATTGCGGTAGAGCCAAAAACCAAGTCTGATGTTGATAAATTGGGTATGGCGTTGGCAAAACTTGCTGAAGAAGACCCAACTTTCCAAGTAAAAACAGATGAGGCTTCTGGTCAGACGATTATATCCGGTATGGGCGAGTTACACCTTGATATTATTGTTGACCGTCTTAAACGTGAATTTAAAGTTGACGTAAACCAAGGTCAGCCACAAGTAGAGTATAAAGAAGCGATTACAACTTCTACCAACCACCGCGAGGTATACAAAAAACAATCGGGAGGTCGTGGTAAGTTTGCTGACATTGTATTTACTCTTGAGCCTGCTGAAGAAGGAAAATCAGGGCTTGAATTTGTTAACGAAATCAAAGGAGGTAACGTTCCAAAAGAATATATTCCTTCTGTTGAAAGAGGCTTTAAAGCGGCAATGGTAAATGGTCCTTTAGCAGGTTTCAATGTTGATTCATTTAAGGTTGTTTTGAAAGACGGTTCGTTCCACCCTGTGGATTCTGATTCGCTTTCGTTTGAGTTGGCCGCCAAGTTAGGGTACAAGGCTGCTGCCAAAGGTGCAGGTGCCGTAATCATGGAGCCTATCATGAAGCTAGAGGTGCTTACCCCTGAGGAAAACATGGGAGATATTGTAGGTGACCTTAACCGTCGTCGTGGACAAGTAAACAGCATGGACGACCGTGCCGGTTCTAAAGTAGTAAAAGCCAATGTGCCGCTTTCCGAAATGTTTGGATACGTAACATCGTTGCGTACGCTTTCTTCGGGTCGTGCTACCTCTACTATGGAATTTTCACACTACGAAGAAACACCACAAAATATTTCATCTGAAGTTATTGCAGCAGCAACAGGTCAGAGTTAAATAAGTAAACGATGAGTCAAAAAATTAGAATTAAGCTTAAATCGTACGACCACAATTTGGTAGATCGCTCTGCCGAGAAAATTGTGAAAACCGTAAAATCAACCGGTGCTGTGGTAACGGGTCCTATTCCATTGCCAACACACAAAAAACTCTTTACGGTTTTGCGTTCGCCACACGTGAATAAAAAATCGCGTGAGCAGTTTCAGCTAAGCTCGTACAAGCGTTTGTTGGATATTTACAGTTCTTCATCTAAGACCATTGATGCCTTGATGAAGCTCGAATTGCCAAGTGGCGTTGAAGTAGAAATTAAAGTATAACACCCTTTGGGGAAAATATTCAGATTATGTCTGGTTTAATAGGAAGAAAAATTGGTATGACTAGCATCTTTGACGAGAATGGGAAGAACCTTCCCTGTACCGTTATCGAAGCAGGTCCTTGTGTGGTAACACAAGTTCGCACAAAAGATGTTGATGGCTACGATGCCCTTCAACTTGGTTTTGATGACAGGCCTGAGCGTAATGTTACCAAAGCGGCTAGTGGTCATTTCAAAAAGGCAAGCACAACGCCTAAACGTAAACTTGTAGAATTTCAAGGTTTTGAAGAAGCGTACAAGTTAGGTGATACCATTACTGTAGATCATTTTACAGCAGGAGAATTTGTAGATGTAACAGGTACTTCTAAAGGTAAAGGATTCCAAGGGGTTGTAAAACGTCACGGATTTGGTGGTGTTGGACAGGCTACACACGGTCAGCATAACCGTTTACGTGCTCCAGGTTCTATTGGTGCTGCTTCATACCCAGCACGTGTATTTAAAGGAATGCGCATGGCAGGGCAAACAGGAAACGAAAAAGTTACCGTTCAAAACTTGCGCGTGCTCAAAGTTGTTCCTGAGAAGAATTTGTTAGTGGTTAAGGGTTGTGTACCTGGTCATAAGAATGCGTTCATTTTAATTCGTAAGTAATGAAAGTAGCAGTAGTAGATATTAACGGAAAAGACACCGGGCGTACCGTTGCGCTAGACAAAGCCGTTTTTGGCATAGAGCCTAATGAGCATGCCGTGTATTTAGATGTGAAACAATATTTGGCACACCAACGTCAAGGGACACACAAAGCCAAAGAGCGTGCTGAAATTGCTGGGAGTACCCGCAAAATCAAGCGCCAAAAGGGAACTGGTACTGCCCGTGCAGGTAGCATCAAAAACCCATTGTTCCGCGGTGGTGGTCGTGTTTTTGGACCTCGTGTGCGTTCTTATGAGCAAAAAGTGAATAAAAACGTAAAGCGTTTGGCACGCAAATCTGCGTTTAGTCTAAAAGCGAAACAAAAAAACATTACGGTGGTTGAGGACTTCCAGTTCGATGCACCAAAAACGAAGTCGTTCCAAGCCGCTCTTAGTGCATTGGGCGTTGTCGACAAAAAATCACTTTGGGTATTGAGTGCTCCCAACCAAAATGTGTATTTGTCGGGGCGTAACCTTAAAGCTACAGAAGTGCTTACCAACGACGAGTTGAATACA
>JBMYLU010000105.1:0-3795 GCA_049596595.1 Flavobacteriaceae bacterium
GCCTACTACAAAAGTATGCATGAACGCATCGCAAAACATAAAAATATATACTTGCGCTTTGAAGCTGTTGAAGGCTACCAAGAACACCCTGAATTTGTTACCGTAACTACGAACAAAAACCGCTATAAGGGCACCTATTTTTTTAACAGCATTTTAGACTGGACTGCGCTAAAAAAGCAAACCAAATACCCTGTATTACAACAGCATTTTGTGGGGTGGTTTATTAAAACCAACACACCGTGTTTTGACGACACCTTAGCAACCTTTATGGATTTTAGCGTACCGCAAAAAGGCAATACACGCTTTATGTATGTCCTTCCCACGAGTTCGACTGAAGCCTTGGTAGAATACACGCTATTCTCTGAAAACTTGCTCAAAAAAGCCGAATATGAGCGTGAAATTAGAGCGTATTTGTCCCAAAAAAACATCCGTAACTACACCATTGAAGCAACCGAGCAGGGTAGTATTCCCATGACGTGTTATCGATTTGCCAAGCACAACAGCATGCGGGTACTTCACATCGGCTCGGCTGGGGGTTGGACCAAAGCCAGTACCGGATTTACCTTTAAATCTGTCGAGCGTAAGGCTAAAAAACTCGTGGCATTTCTGCATCAAAATGATGATATGCGCCTATTTGAAAAACGCAGTCGTTTTTGGTGGTATGATTTGCTTTTTTTAGATGTTTTGGCGCGCCACAACAATCTAGGTAGTTTTTTGTTTTCGCGAATGTTTCAACGAAACAACCCCCTGACTATTCTTCGGTTTTTAGATGAGAAAACCACTTTCTTGGAAGAGGTTAGGATTATGCGAAGCTTTCCTGTTGGCTTGTTTGTAAAACAGCTTTATCGTCGATTAGCGCGTACGCTGCATTAGCCCATTTCCAAAAGCAATAAAGCGTTGCTTCATTTCTGGAGATAGACTTACTTTTTCTAAGGCTTCAAAGGCTTTCTGGGTGTACAGTTGCACTTGCTCCAGCGTTGCCGTTTCGGCACCAGCATCTTGAAAAAGTTGGGTTACTGCAGCTATTTTTTGGGACTCATCTTTAGCCGTTTCAGCGAGAAAAGCACGAAGTTTTTCGCGTTGTGCGGGTGTCCCATTTTTGGTGGTCAAATGCACCAAAATTGTTTTTTTGTTTTCGACAATATCACCCCCTATGCGTTTGCCAAAACTAGCGGGATCGCCAAAAGTGTCGAGGTAATCGTCTTGCAATTGAAACGCAATTCCCAACTGCTCGCCAAAAGCATACAGCTGTCTTGCATCTGCATCGGAGGCCCCTGCAATTTGAGCACCCATTTGCAATGCGCAGCCTACCAAAACCGCCGTTTTAAGCCGAATCATCTCCAAGTATTCTTCGATTTGCACATCATCGCGCGATTCAAAATCAACATCATATTGCTGCCCTTCACAAACCTCCAAAGCCGTTTTGCTAAGCAATTTTGTGAGGGATTGAAACAGCGTTGCATCATAAACATTTAAGCATTCGTATGCCTGAACCAACATGGCGTCTCCAGAAAGTATAGCCGTGTTTACACTCCATTTTTCATGTACGGTTTGTGCGCCCCTACGCACAACGGCTTTGTCCATGATATCGTCATGCATCAGGGTAAAGTTGTGGAAAATTTCAATCGCCTTTGCTGCTGGAAGAGCCTTTTTAGGGTCTTTGCCAAATGCCTCACATGCCATAAGCGCCAACGCAGGACGCAAACGTTTTCCCCCCAAAGCAAGCAAATAGTCTATGGGTGCATAAAGCCCTCGTGGCGATTTTCCTTGGTTTGCGTTCGTCAGTGCGTCGGCGATATGTTTTTGATAGGCATTTAAAAATTCCATAAAAAAGGCATTTGCGTAAAAGTACGTCAAGGATTTGTAATGGAGGGGTTATGAAATGGCAAAACGGCGGAAACTTTTTTGGTGTTTATAGTTTCCGTGTGTATATTTGCCGCAAATTGCTATGGAAAAGATTCTTTCGACTTGTGCCGAAATGTTTCTAACACTCGGATTTAAGAGTGTTACCATGGACGATATTGCCCAAAATCTGGGTATTTCAAAAAAAACACTATACACCCATTTTCCCAATAAAGAGACTCTGGTTAATGCTTGTGTTTTCTACTTCTTTGACTATGTAACAGGTGAGATACGGAAAATAACAGAAAAGACTTCAACCCCTATTGAGGAATTGTATGAGATTAAGCTTTTTATGATGCAACTCATCAAAAACGAAAAAATTTCACCTCAATTTCAACTGAAAAAATTCTATCCTGAAATTTTTGAGGCACTACAAGAAAAGCAAATGGCATTTATGGTGGAGCGAATGAGTAATAGCCTTGAGAAGGGCGTTGCCTTAGGGTTGTTTCGGTCAAACCTAAACATACCGTTTGTAGCGCGTTTGTATTTTAACGGTATGATGGGCATCAAAGACCAACGCCTTTTCCCAGCGGAATTGTTTCAGCACAGTCAACTCATGGCAGATTATTTGGAATACCATTTGCGTGCCATCTGTACAGAAAAAGGAATTGCCATTTATAACACTATTGAAAACGAAACCAATGCATAAAATTCTCCCCTACTTATTTTTGGGTTGTATCATGTATGCCCCTGCACAAGAACTTGATTTGGCAGCTGCCATTGACCTTGCCAAAACCAACAACCGAACGCTGCAAAATGCGCAAACAGATGTTAGCATTGCGCGCCAAAAACGTCGAGAAACCATCGCCATTGGATTGCCACAGGTTTCGCTGTCGGCAGGATATGTAAATGCACTCAAACAACCCGTATCCCTAATTCCAGCAGAATTTTTTGGCGGAAACCCCGGAGAATTTAACGAAGTTATTTTTGGAACCGAACAAAGCGCAAACGCTGGACTTCGTCTAGAACAACTCATTTTTGACGGGTCCTACTTGGTTGGGCTACAAGCCTCCGAAATTTATTTACGCATCTCTGAACAAGCCTTCGAAAAAACCCAACAAGCCATAACACAGGCTACCGTGGATGCTTATGTAAATGCACTTTTGGCAAAGTCGCAAGTAGAGGTGATTACCCAAAACCTTGCGGTTGCTGAGCAAAACTTAAGCGAAATAAAACAGGTTTTCGTCAACGGGCTTACCGAAGAAGAAAACGTACAGCAGTTGCAACTTGCGGTATCGTTACTGCAAAGCACATTGACCTACGCCCAACAAATGGCGGTGGTGGCAAAAAATGTATTGCGCTATGTTATGGGAATGGATCTTGATGCACCGCTAACATTAAGCAGTACCCTTGAGGGTCTTGCCCTTCAAAGCCAGGTGGAAGCTACCCATCCGCTTTCGCTTAGCGGTAACATCGATTACCAAATGGCGCAAAACAATATTCGCACAAAAGAACTGTTGCTTAAACTTGAACGCTTTAAATCTCTGCCAAGAGTTTCGGCTTACCTCAGTGGAGGCTACGATGGCTACAATCAAGAATTTGCCTTTACCCAACCCGAGCAAGATTGGTTTGGGAGAGCAAGTTTTGGGCTAAATCTCAGTATTCCGGTGTTTAGCAGTTTCAAGTCACAGGCGAAACGTCAACAGGCAAAACTGGCGTTAAAGCAATCCAAAAATCAGGCGGAAAGCACGGTTCAAGAATTATTATTGGAAGAAAGTAGGTTGCGAAGTCTAGTGCAATTCAATCTAAAAAACCTAAAAACAACAACTGAAAATTTAGCCTTGGCAACCGAAATAGAGCTTAAAAATCAAGTCAAATTTAAAGAAGGATTGGTGTCTAGCACACTGAAAAAGGTGTTCGCCTTTTAGAATCATTACCTATTCAAGCCTTAAA
>JBMYLU010000106.1:0-3774 GCA_049596595.1 Flavobacteriaceae bacterium
ATCTACAATGGTAGCTGAAAAAGGAGTGCCGTCTTTCCTTTCAAATGTGCAGGTTTCATGTAGTCCATAAAGCATGTTTAAATAGCGGTCATTATCTGTTTCTTTTGCACGAACGGTACGTTCCACATTTTTTGCTAAGGTTTCAAATAAAAATTCAATATCGTAGGTTTTACCCGTAATTGCACCTAACGAAGTAGCGCAGGGCAAATTGGGAAACTTGAGTTCGTTTACGTTTATACCATTGACATTATTTCCCCGCAAAATAGGCTCTACCAAAATACCCCCAATTTTTTTGCCTCTTGCTATAATATCGTTAGGCCACTTTATTTGTAAATCAGTAATGTCTAAGGCTAAAAGCGTGTCGATGGTTGCTAAACACACACGTTTATTTATTTCGAAAATAGCGTTGTTCGTGATGGAAATATCACCCAAATATATAGAACCCGTCACATTTAATCCCTTAGTAGCATGCCATTGTGTGCCCATTCGACCTTTGCCATCTGTTTGGTGTTCAGCCCAAACGCCAATAGCCGAATGTTTCTTTGTCTGTTGCACCCACTGCTTTAAAAATGTACTGGTGGAGTCAATTGAGCTAAGCCTAATAAACAGCATGAGCTAAGGAAAAAATCTTACGTTAAGTATAAAGTTACGACAAACGCTTTACAAAGCGGTATCAGTTTACCAAAATTTTACGTATCCAACTATTATTTCTTGAAGTTGCTTTTAAAACATACAACCCTTTGGTAATAGCAGGATTGATTGTCACGTACTTCCGGTTGAGATTTTTTTGATGATAAACTTCTTGTCCAACCAAATTATATACGGTTATATGTTGAATCTCGGTTGGAGCGCTAAGATGAAAACTTTTGTCCGTAGCATTCTGCCACATTTCAAACAATGTGTCCTCGCTGATGGTGGGAGTACTCAAGGGCTGTAGTTGATACACGCGGACATAATCTATTTCCATAGCGGTCTCCGCGAACGTACTGCTGTTTGTTCCACTTTCAATGGCAACGTTTAACAGCAAGAATTGTTCTTTGTTAAAAGGCCACGTGTCATCATTCTTTACTTCTGGGTTGTAGGTGTAATGGGTAACCCCATCTACAGAAAAAACCATTTTTTCGTCCGTCCATACAAGTGTGTAGGTATGAAACTCCGTTGAGGCCGTAGAGATTGTTTGTCCACCATGATTAATAGTATTGGCAAAAGAAGAAGGGGTATGCATGGCACTACTCACGTAGTTTTGGTTTTTCCCCCAATGCTCCATAATATCAATTTCGCCACAAGCAGGCCATGGCGTGGTACCATAACCTTGAGTTTCCCAATAAGCGCCTGGTTCGCTGATATTTTTACCTAACATCCAAATGGCGGGCCAAGTACCCCATCCTGTTGGAAGTTTTGCCCTAACTTCTACCTTGCCGTAGGTAAACGCAAATTTTGAGTTTAACCTTGCCGAAGTAAATTGTTTGGTGTGTCCCTGATCCGAGTAACTCTCCGCTTTTGCAACAATTTTTAGTGTTCCGTCAGACACATTACTATTTTCTAACTCATCTGTATAATGTTGTAATTCACCGTTATACCAACTACTTCCATTTGGCAATTTGGTTTGATGATGCCAATTGTTGCTGTTCACCGCGCCGTCTATATCAAATTCGTCTGACCATACAAGCTGATACACCATATCATTGCTTGCCAATGTAGAAGTTATTACTACTTCACCCCAATCTGTTGCCGGATTAGCATTAAGCCCCTCTAATACAAATCCATACTGTATTACATTGTTATCATTTGTTGGCGTGTATGAAAAATTAAATGTTGTAGTGCTAGCTGTAATATCTTCAGTACTGCTATTTACAAGTTCATATTGAGGGTTAAATTCTTTTATAAACGCCCGTAAGGTGTACCGTGTGTCGAGTGAATGCGAATCAATATTCCCCGAAAACGTTAGTACTCCTCCTGGATAAGACCCTGAACTATACTCAACATAGGCATTTGCTTCCATCCATTTATTTCCATCGTCTACTCCGTTAGACCAATAAGAATCTGATGCGTTATATAAATTGGTATTTGGTTTCAACGTAATGGATTGCGAACCATCGTTTGATATTAAGGCAATTAAATCTGTTACAGCAAATGATTCTCCAACAATATGATCTCCCTTTGTGCCGTTGACATTTTCAAAGTGATGCATATACCCAAGCCAGTTTGCGTCTTCATCTACACTTACAGAAACTTGTGCAGTTATCACGAAAGTGTTTATTAAGGCAATAAAAAAAAGAATGAGGCTTGTTGGTTTAGTTTTCAATGTAGTTGGTTTAGTTTAAATTTCATGACAAAATGTCTTCTAAAAATGAATAGATCATGCTAGGTATTGACAATTCGCCTTTACTTTCGCTAAAATAGCACAAATGAGACTACAAATTCTTAATGGCATTGAATTTGATTAAATACTTCGAGAAATTAATGTGCGTAGTAAACTTGTTATGCAAATAACACCTACATTTACACAGACAAAATTATTGATGAATAAAAAACCTGAAACAGACACGCTATTGTCTCATATTATCGAAGGAATCGAAGAAGTCAAGGGTGAGGATATCAACATATTAGACTTAAGGGAGATAGAAAACAATGTATGTCAATACTTTGTCGTTTGTTCTGGAAATTCCAATACGCAAGTTCGTGCCATTTCTGGTTCTGTACAAAAAGTGGTAAGTAAAGCCCTACATGAAAAACCGTGGCATGTAGAAGGTCAGGAAACCAGCGATTGGATATTGATGGATTTTGTAGATGTTGTTGTGCATATTTTTCAAAAACATACACGCCTACATTATGATATTGAATCTTTGTGGGGTGATGCCAAGCAAACCCTCGTAGAATCTAAATACTAGCTATGTCTAAAAACGAAAAAACACCGCCAAAAAAACCTTCTGTAAACCCTTATTGGTTCTACGGAGCCATTGTATTGTTCTTTTTAGGAATGTCCTTTTTTGGTGGTGGTGATGGTCTTGGTGAAGATCAAAAAATAAACATCTCTGAATTCGAACGCTACCTTAACGACGCCGAAGTTAGTCGTGTGGTTGTGGTTAATAAAAATACCGCACAAGTTACCCTGACCAAAGAAGCCCTTCAAGAAACAAAACACAAAAAGGCGAAAAACAAGGATATCCTTGGCAGAACAAATGAAGCCGGACCACATTACCAATTTGAGGTTGGAAACCTAGAACTATTCCAAAAAAAACTAGAAGCTGCCGAAGAAAATGGCATTGTTTTTAGCTATGAGTTTAAAACCGTTGAAAATCGATGGCTTGATGTACTTATTGGCTTTTTGCCATTAATTCTAATTATTGCAATTTGGTTATTTATCATGCGCCGTATGTCGGGTGGCGGTGCCGGAGGAGGCGGTGCTCAAATTTTTAATATTGGAAAATCGAAAGCAAAGCTCTTTGATGAAAAATCTGATGTTAAAGTAACCTTCAAAGACGTTGCCGGGCTTGAAGGTGCTAAAGAAGAAGTACAAGAAATTGTAGACTTTCTTAAAAATCCAACTAAATACACCGTCCTTGGTGGTAAAATTCCAAAGGGCGCATTATTGGTCGGTCCTCCTGGAACAGGTAAAACGTTGTTAGCAAAAGCTGTTGCCGGAGAAGCCAAAGTACCGTTTTTCTCTTTGTCGGGTTCCGATTTTGTGGAAATGTTTGTTGGAGTAGGTGCCTCTAGAGTGCGTGACCTGTTTAAGCAAGCTAAAGACAAATCGCCTGCCATTATATTTAT
>JBMYLU010000107.1:0-3769 GCA_049596595.1 Flavobacteriaceae bacterium
ATGCTGCATTCAGCATCGTTGATGCGCGCAGCGAGGGCGGTTGCCGAAAAACCTGCAAAAACTACCGAATGAATGGCACCAATACGTGCACATGCCAATACAGCAATTGCCAACTCGGGAACCATAGGCATATACAAACATATTCTATCCCCTTTTTTGGCGCCATTTGCTTTAAGCATATTTGCTGCTTGACACACCTTACTATGTAATGCTTTGTAGGATATATGCTGCGCAGATTCATTGGGGTCATTGGGTTCAAAAATTAAAGCGGTTTGTTCGGGTTGTGTTTTTACATGGCGGTCAAGACAGCTCTCTGTTATATTTAACTTTCCTCCCAAAAACCATTTGACCTCAGGTTTATGAAAGTCATATTCCAACACCTTATTCCACGGCGTATGCCAATCAAAATTCTCAGCGACATCTGCCCAAAAAGCTTCGGGATTTTCGAGTGCTTTTGCTTTTGCTGCCAGATAGGATTCTGCTGTTCTATACGCCAAGTCTTTCATATACTCTAATTTCATTAAAAATACTAAAATTCACTTACACACAGAAGTTACTTTTTAGGAACAGGAAAACCTCTGGCACGCATCAATGCATTAATTGAAGCATCGCGCCCTCGAAAAAGTCGATAGGCTTCCGCAGGGTCAATAGAATTCCGTGGTGCAAACAAATAAGTTACCAATTTATCTGCCATTTCCTCGTCATAAAAACCACCTGGAGCTTCTCTGAATGCCTCGGTAGCATCGGCAGTGAGTACATCTGCCCACATATAACCGTAATAGGCTGTGGCGTAACCTTCTCCCGAAAACACATGACTAAAATGAGGCGTTCGGTGGCGCATGGGTAATTCTTTTGGCATATTAAGTGCTGCCAAGGTTTCTCTTTCAAATGCCCCAATGTCAATAGTTGTAGGGTCTGCCAAGTGCAGTTTCATATCCATTAATGCTGAGGCAAGATATTCTGTAGTAGCAAATCCTTGATTAAACGTGGCAGCTTTTTTGATTTTTGCGACAAGCTCAGCAGGCATGGGTTCTCCAGTTTCTTGATGCACCAAAAAGCGATCAATGACTTCGTCGGTAGATAACCAACGCTCTAATAGTTGCGATTGAAATTCCGTGTAATCACGAACACCGCCATTTAAGGTTGGGTATTTTACATTGGATGCAAAGAAATGTAGTGCATGTCCAAACTCATGGAAAAAAGTAGTGGCATCGTCCCAAGAAATAAGCAATGCCTCACCGGGTGCAGGTTTCACAAAATTGGAATTATTAGACGCCAACACATTGGTCTTTCCATCGAATGTGGAATAACTACGGTACGTTGTTGCCCACGCACCCGAACGCTTTCCTTCTCTAGCATAGGGATCCAAATACCACAAGCCTATGTGTTCACCAGTAGTTTTATTGGTTACTTCCCAAACCTTAACATCTTCGTGAAAGACGGGAACTGAACCTTCTGGGACGGGCGAAAAGCTATATCCAAACAATCGTCCTGCCACATAATGCATGGCGTCTGTGAGCTTGTCCATTTGTAAGTATTGCTTTACCACATCTGAGTCTAAATCATATTTTGTTTTGCGCACTTTTTCAGCATAAAAACGATAATCCCAAGGTTCAATGGTAATGTTATCTCCGTTAGCATCGGCAACGGCCTGCATATCAGCCACTTCCTCTGCTACACGGGCAATGGCTGCTGGCCAAACGGCCTCCATAAGTGCCAAGGCATTTTCTGGATTTTTTGCCATACGATCTTGCAAGCGCCACTCGGGGTAATTGTTATGTCCAAGCAACTCCACCCGCTCTCGTCGTAATTTTAGCATGTCTGCAATGAGTGCCTTGTTATCATATTCATCGTTGTTGTCACCTCTGGAATAATAGTTTGTCCATACTTTTTTACGCAAATCTCGTTCCGTAGAATAGGTCAAAAAAGGATCCATGGAAGAGCGCGTATTCGTTACCGCATACTCCCCTGCTCTGTCTTTGCTTTCGGCAATACGCGCTGCTGATTTCACAAATGCATCAGGCAAACCACCTAGTTGATTTTCAGACAAATACGTAACATAATTTTCCTCATCATGGAGTACGTTGTTAGAAAACTTGGTGTAAAGCGTTGATAATTCTTTGTTGATAGCCGCATAGCGTTCTTTCTTTTCAGCGTCCAAGTTTGCGCCGTTCATGGCAAAACTCTGGTACGTAAGCTCCACTACTCGTTGCTGGTCTGCAGGAAGTGGGGTTTCCATAGAATTTATATATACCGCTTTAACACGCTGAAAAAGGGCTTCGTTTTGGGTGATTTTTGACTGGAACTCCGAAAAAAGCGGTGCCAATTCTGTTTGAACTTCTCTAAATTCTGGAGAAGACATATTGCTGCTGAAAATTCCGTAATACGCAAAAGCACGTTCAAGTGGCGCGCCCGAACGCTCCATTTCTTCGATGGTATTTTCAAAAGTGGGCAACTCAGAGTTGTTGGCAATGGCATCCATTTCCTCTAAGCTAAGCTCCATAGCTTTGAGCATGGCAGGTTTTACGTCCTCCACTTTCATTTTGTCAAAGGCGGGCGTACCCATATAGTCTCCCTCCCAAGGTTTAAGGAGTGTGTTTTTAAATATGGCTTCTGTATTGCAGGCAAGAAAAAATACCGCAGTTAATAAGACTAAAAGTTTTTTTGATTTCATAACATACTAGTTTTAAGTGTATTGAAAATACTTTTTAAATATACTAAAACAACCGAAACACCTTAGAAAAGCGTTAAAAACACTGCTTATTTTGCCACTTTTCTAATGATCGTTTTGCCAGAATGCATTCGTATTTCTGCCAAATACACCCCTGACTGCAGACTAGACACATCAAAACGGTTTTGGTTGTTGGTTTGTATTGTTTTTACTTGCTGTCCCGTTACGGCGTAAAGTGAAATTTCGTCCAACAAAGCCCCATCTGTACTTAGCACAAGTTGCTGGGTTTTGGTATCTATAAAAGCGGAAATGTTGTTCTGAGCTACCTCGGGAGTGCTTAAAAGGGTACTGTGTTCGATGATAAAATACAAGGATTCAGAAGTTGCAATATCATTCCATTGCCCAGCGATACCATAGCCACTTCCTGAAAGAGGAAATGTTGGCCAAGACTCAAGCGCAATAGCCAAACCGTCCTATCCAGTACTATAATTATCAGGCTCATTTTTTGTGCCAGAAGTTGTTCCCCAATTATTATATAATCCGCCCACAGGACTTCCTGTTTTATCTCCATTCCAAAATTGGGTTGAAGTACCCGTATTATCGCCATCCCAAATCCATGTGCCCTCGGTAGAAATATCGTTACCACCTATCCAAACATAGGATGCTCCTCCTCCATTATTTGGAACTGTTTTAGTTTTATCAATTCCCGATGAAGCTGATGATAGTTGGTTAAAAATCTCCGTGTTCTTAGCAGCATCATTAATTTCGGCGAGTGCCACCACGCTCCACAGCACAAGCTGCAGCATCTGACCAGTTTTTAGCCAACTTGACTACCTCATAAGTACGTCCGTCGTAGTTAAAAGTGTAAATATCGGCACTAGTTGCACATTGTGCCGTTAGGTATTGGAGGTCCAAAAAAAGGATGATCAATACGACGTATGTAAAAACTCTCATAGGGGCTTGTATTTTTAGTTTAATCAAAAAGGGACAGGTAACCCCATCCCTTTTCAAATTGCCCTAATCAGCTCTTTTTAACCAGGCTGATGATAAATAAGAGGACTACAGCGCCTAAAAAGGCCGTAATAAGGGAGCCAATAA
>JBMYLU010000108.1:0-207 GCA_049596595.1 Flavobacteriaceae bacterium
CTTATTTTACGCACATAAGTCATAAACTTGGGTTTCACGACGAAGTTGAAAAAGCCCTTCCCAAAGGCATCCATTTGGCGTATGATAATTTAATTATTACAATTTAATATGAGACAAAAAATACTTTTTTACATCATGATTTTTTCTGTTCTAATCAACTTGTATTTGTTTTCCGATTACAGCAAGCGGTTGAAGTATGCAGAAACA
>JBMYLU010000108.1:217-3761 GCA_049596595.1 Flavobacteriaceae bacterium
TTGAGCAACTAAAAGATTCAATAAAAGTGTTAAACCAACTTAAAGCTGTTCCCGTAGCCACTGAATAATCGTGGTTAAATTGTCTTGATTGATACCATGCCCTTGCGGATAAGCGTAAAACTCAGGCTGGTAACCATATTCTTTGAGTTTTTCGACAGATTGTTCCGCCCAGGCATAGGGTACCACCATGTCTTCTGTACCATGCGACACGTAAATAGATTCAATTGAATTATTGGACGTTTCCACTACCCTCGGATCGATATAACCGCTTAGTGCTGCAATTCCCTTAATATTTTTTGTGCTAAGCCCAACGGCATAACTTAGCATGGCCCCTTGACTAAAGCCCATAAGGTAAATACGACTGTTGTCAAACCCACCTTTCTTTTCATAATACGATAGAAATTCAGCGATATAATCCGTAGCTTTATTTACTTCTTCGGGATTTGTCCAACGTTCCATGGACTCTGTAAAATGAATGGGGAACCACGCAAAACTTTCATGACTCATGGATAATGGGGCTTGTAGCGATACTATGTAATATTTGTCGGGGATGTAAGATGCAAATGAAAACAAATCGTCCGCATTACTACCGTATCCATGCAGCAAAAGTAGCAAGGGAGCGTTGGAACTTATTGCTTTGCGCTCTAAATAAACAAAAGACATTTAGATGTTGTAAACTTGAATTTTTCCTTGGGAGATAACCCCATACACAGTACCTGAAAGTTCGTGTCCAATAAAGATACTATTTTTCGATGTTGACAACAGCGAAGATTTGGTCACTTTGTTGTTTCCTTTAGGAGAAAATAACGTTAAATCTGCCGTAGCACCTTCTGAAATAGGGTGCTCATCAATTCCAAAACGTTGCTTTCCACGCGTAAGGAGTTCAACAGTTTGCTCAAGAGTGAATAGAGACAAAAGACAGCCAAAGCTATGCTCCAAGCCCAATGAACCGTGGTGAGCACGGTCCAGTTCAACTGCCTTCAGCTCGCTGTTTAGCGGTAGATGGTCACTTGTTGCCATATCAATTACTCCATCTAATAAAGCAGTTCTGAGTGTTTTTCTGTCAGGTGCATTCCTAAGCGGAGGCAGTAACTTAGCATTTGCATCAAAGCCCTGCAAGGCCTCGTCTGTAAAAAATAAGTTGTGAATGGATACACTGCAGCTTACATCTAGTTTAGCTTTTTTAGCAGCTTTTATGAGTTGAACAGCCGCCGCAGTAGATACTGTTGGTACGTGTAATTTGCCTTCGGCATAGTGTAGCACGCCCAAGTCCCTTTTGAGCTGTAGTTCTTCGACTACGCTAGGAATACCTCCTAAGCCAAGCGAAGTGCTTACAACGCCTTCGTGCATGACTCCGTTGTTTGCCAAATCTTGATTAAAAGGAAATGACTCAACAAGCCCTCCAAAATCGGTAGCATATTGCAGGGCTAATTTTGGGTGTAGTTGCACGGCACTACCAGCAGCCTGTTTAAGCAGAAAAGTAATGTCGGCACGGCTATCTGGTTTTGGAAGTGTGTTGGTGTTGTAGGCAATGTGCGTAAATCCACTTTTAGCAGCAACATCTAATCCGTGAGCAATGGTTTCACGTTCTTCAAAACCGGGCTCGCCAAAGGAGACATTGCTATCAAACCAGCCCTGCGAAACGTGTAAGCCTTTAACTGAAACCTGAGTTGCCTTGGGGTAAGAGAGACTTTTTCCAATGGCTTTTATAACGCCATTCTCAATGTAAATATCTTGTGTTTTTTGGTGATGCGGACTATTGGCATCGAGGATTTTTGCAGCTTTAAGTAAGACATTCATTTGCGTAAACCTCTTAGACATTTATGATGCAAAGATAGAAAATCCACCAACACGAATTAAAATCCTTCAAAAACACCTAATCCAAAGAGAGCAAAATCGTATTTTACAGGGTCATTAGGGTCTAGGTTGCGTAGCCGCTCATCCAATTCTTTCACCGCCGTCAAATCGTTTTGCTTTCTTTTTAGTAGCCCTAAAGCTCGGGCTACATTTCCAGAATGTACGTCTAACGGACAGGACAACACGCGAGGTGAAATTTTTGTCCAAATACCCAAATCAACCCCTGCGTTATCATTGCGAACCATCCAGCGCAAGTACATGTTTATGCGTTTCGCTGCTGATTTTTTAGCAGGATTTGCAATATGCTTAACTGTGCGCTTTGGATGCGATACAGCAAAAAACGTTTTGTGAAATGCAGATAAGGTATCGTGTAAATCAGTTGCGCCATTGGGGGGTATAAACAAATTTTCTAGACTGTCATTATCGCGATACAGTTGTTGCAACCGCTGTGCAAAGTACTTTGCATCTCCCTCTTGAAAAGTACGGTGAACAAACCCCTCAAAAACGGTTAAATCTGCTTTGGTATGGTTGCAAATAAAATCGTGCGGGGCGTTATCCATACGTTGCATAAGTTTTTGCGCATTTGTCAATATGCTTTTTCGATTGCCCCAGGCAATAGTAGCAGCGAAAAAACCAGCGATTTCGATGTCTTGTCTTTTTGAAAATCGATGGGGTACCGAAATCGGGTCACTTTCAATAAATGAAGGGGTGTTATACTGCTGAACTTTTTCGTCCAAAAACGATTTGAGTTCCTCGTGATTTAGCTCCATTTTCCGTCCACAAGGGTTAACATACGGTCTGCGCGCTCAGCAAGCGATGTGTTGTGCGTGACTAAAATCATACTAATGGCGAAAGCATCTCTGAGCTGAAAAAACAAATCGTGGAGTTGTTCTGCGTTGGTACTGTCCAGATTTCCACTGGGTTCATCGGCAAGGAGAAGGCTAGGGGTGTTTATCAAGGCCCGGGCAACGGCTATGCGTTGTTGTTCACCGCCAGAGAGTTCAGCGGGCTTGTGCTGTGCTCTGTTGGTAAGTCCAAAAAAATCGAGAAGTTCCAACCCGTGCTTTTCCGCCTCTTTTTTTGAAGTTCCTTTGATAAACGCAGGCAAACATATGTTTTCCAATGCGGTAAACTCAGGTAATAACTGATGAAACTGAAACACAAACCCCAGAGAATTGTTGCGAAAAGCGGAAAGGGCTTTGTCGGACAATTCGGTTACGTCGGTGTTGTTAATGACAAGCGAAGTGTTTTGGTGCATGTCGGGACGATCTAAAGTGCCTAAAATATGCAGTAGTGTCGTTTTTCCAGCCCCCGAGGGCCCAACAATAGAAACGATTTCTGAAGGTGCCAACGAAAAGGATACGTCCTTTAAAACGGCGGTTTTGCCATAGGTTTTTGATATATGCTTCGCTTTAATCATAGATTGCAAAGTAACCATTTTTGGTTTTTAAATAGAAATATAATGCTTTGCAAATTAGAATTACAAGGATAACACTAACATAAAATACTAGCTGTTTTTTTTGGTGTTTTTATCTTCCGAATAAAAATTTTGAAGAAGGTGAAGGTCTTTATTTGTTACAAACATACCCCAAATAGGGATGCAGAATGCATGTAATGCTTCCCTTACGGGATTTCCTTTGTTTTTTGACGAAAGCCAACTTACAAAAGATAACATACTTCCAATTGT
>JBMYLU010000109.1:0-3754 GCA_049596595.1 Flavobacteriaceae bacterium
AAATACGCATAGGTGCGTTGCATCCCTTCTTTACGTCCAATGTTGGGTTCCCACCCCAAAAGCTCTTTGGCTTTTGTAATGTCGGGTTTGCGTTGTAAGGGATCGTTTTTGGGTAGCGGTTTAAACACAATTTTTTGGTCGGTTCCGGTGAGTTCGATAATCTCTTGTGCAAAGTCTAAAATCGAAATTTCATCGGGGTTCCCAATGTTCACTGGCAAATGATAGTCGCTCATCAGCAAACGATAAATGCCCTCAATTTCATCCTCCACAAAACAAAACGAACGTGTTTGTGACCCATCGCCGAAAACGGTCAAGTCCTCGCCACGGAGTGCTTGCCCCATAAACGCAGGAATCACACGCCCGTCGTTGAGGCGCATTCTAGGGCCATAAGTGTTAAAAATCCGCACAATGCGCGTGTCTACCCCATGATAACGGTGATACGCCATGGTAATAGACTCTAAATAGCGCTTAGCCTCGTCATATACGCCGCGTGGTCCAATGGTATTAACGTTCCCAAAATAATCTTCGGTTTGGGGGTGTACAAGCGGATCGCCATAGATTTCAGAAGTAGAAGCCACTAAAATCCGTGCATTTTTGGCACGGGCAAGCCCTAAGGCATTGTGTGTTCCAAGCGCGCCCACTTTTAGGGTTTGAATCGGGATTTTTAAATAGTCAATCGGACTGGCAGGTGATGCAAAGTGAAGGACATAATCCAAATCTCCTTCAATATCTATGTATTCACACACATCATGTTGCACAAAACTAAAATTAGGGTTACCCTCCAAATGGGCAATATTCGTCAAAGACCCTGTAATCAGGTTGTCCATCCCAATAACAGCCATGCCATTTGCCAACAGTTTGTCACATAAGTGTGACCCTAAAAATCCTGCTGCTCCGGTGACTAATGCGCGCTTCATCTTCCTATTGAATAATAATCAACACCCAAAGCGGTCATTTCTTTTGGACTGTAAATGTTGCGCCCATCAAAAATAACATTCCCCTTTAATGCGTCCTTTAACTTCTCGAAATTCGGGTTTCTAAAGGCGTGCCATTCCGTGCAAATCAACAGCGCGTCTGCGCCTTCAACAGCCGCCATCATGCTCGTGGCAAACGAAATACTATCGCCAAGTTTTGCTTTTACGTTGTCCATCGCCTCGGGGTCAAATGCGGTGACCCTGGCCCCTGCAGCAAGCAGTTTTTCAATCATATATAAGGCTGGTGCTTCGCGGATATCATCCGTGTTAGGTTTAAACGCCAAGCCCCAAAGGGCAATTTTTTTGCCTTTTAAATCGCCTTTAAAGTGTGCCTCCATTTTTGGGAACAATACCGTTTTTTGTTGCTCATTTACTTCAATCACGCTGTCTAAAATAGCAAAGTGGTGCGCTGCATCTTTTCCTGATTTATGCAATGCCTTTACATCTTTTGGGAAACAAGATCCGCCATAGCCAATTCCAGGGAATAAAAAGCGTTTTCCAATACGTTCGTCAAGACCCATGCCCATACGCACATCATCTACATTTGCACCAACCTTTTCGCAGTAGTTGGCGATTTCGTTCATATAGGTAATCTTCGTTGCTAAAAAAGCATTCGCTGCATATTTAGTCAGTTCCGCCGATTTTATGTCCATAAAGACGATTGGATTGCCCGAGCGCACAAAAGTCGCGTAGAGTTTATTCATGGTTTTCTGTGCGCGTTCGGACTCCACACCAACAACAATTCTATCCGGTTTCATAAAGTCCTCCACGGCAAAACCCTCCCGTAAAAACTCGGGGTTAGACACCACATCAAAGGGCACATCAGTCTTTTCCTTTAGCACTGCTTTAACACGCTCACCTGTGCCTACAGGAACCGTACTTTTACTCACTATAATTTTGTAGTCGTTCATCAAATCACCGATTTGATTGGCAACGCCCAACACGTAAGATAAGTCGGCAGAACCGTCTTCGTCTTCAGGTGTAGGTAGTGCAAGAAAAATGACTTCTCCGTGTGCAACTCCTTTTTCAATTTGGGTAGAAAAATGAAGTCTGCCGGCCATAATATTTCTTTCAAAATAGGTTTCTAGGTGGGGTTCATAAATAGGCACCTCGCCGTTTTGCATTTTTTGAACTTTGGCTTTGTCAATATCAATGCATATGACATCATTACCGGCTTCTGCCAAACAGGTTCCGGTAACCAAGCCTACATAGCCCGTGCCTACTACGGTTATTTTCATGGGTATTTTTTAGGGTTTATGTCCTTTAACCAATCTTTTACGCCTTCTTCTAAGGAATAATCAAATTTAACCAATTTGTGCAACTTATTAGAGTTTATGTTTGTAGAAATGGTTAGCTTCTTTATGCGATCAGGGTCATATTCTTTTTTGCCAAAAAAATTTTTCAAAACAAACCCTGCGAACAGGAGTAATTTTTTGTTTAAAACCAACACTTTAGAGGATTTTCCCGTTTCTTTAGCCATTGTTTTTACTATTTCGGCAATGGTAGGATTTTTCAAATTTCCAGCGTTGTACAAATGAAGCCCGTTACTCAGTTTGTCGGGAAGTTCAAACAGTGCCTTAGCCAAGTCTTTAACATAAACTGACGCTTTGACAGTATCTTTCCTTCCTGGATAAAAGAATCTATTTTTTTGTATAGCTTGTAGTAGGCGCGTATAATTGCCTTCTTCCCATTGACCAAAAACAACCACGGGTCTTACAACGATAAGCTTGCGGTTCTCAATATCTTCGTTAAGCCATTTTTCATGGATAAGTTCTGCAATTCTTTTTGAAATTCCATAAGGGGTGTCTGGCATGGGTAGCGATTCTTCTGTTTTTTCAGATTCGCTAGTTCCATACACAGACATCGTGCTTGTAAAAACAATAGTGTTTATTCCGTGGTGTCGGGCATACTTACAAACATTTTCGGCGCATAATATGTTCGTTTCGTAGTACTCCTCTGGCTCATGCCCTGGGTTTTTTAACACAGCAGCTAGGTTAAAAATAACATCTTTGGGGGTTGGGGTGTAGCTCGTTATGATTGGATGTCTTACGTCCACATATTCAAACTGTTGATGGTCAATAAGTGACTTTTTTATATCAAAAACAAGGCCTTTGCCGCCATTCATTTTTAGCATGTGGCTTCCTATAAAGCCGCTACCACCAAAGAACAATGCTTTATTCATCGCTAACGATTTTAGCAATCAAAGAGCCAACACTAAAATAATCTTCACACATATTTTTAATCTGCGTGCTTTTCTTTGTGACTTTCATCCGTACAAGTTTATCAAGTGCTTGAGCAAAAATACTATTCTCCCAACTATTAATAGAAATTCCGTTTAGGTATTGCTGGATAATTTTTTCAAGTTCGCTTTGACTATCTGTAATCGTTAATATTTTCGTTTCGGAATAGATAAGGTTTGGAAGTTTAGATGGCAGCGATCCTGAAGAGGAGCCTGATATTTGCGGAATAATCTGAACTGTGCTTTCTGTATAAAGTTGATATACTTTTTCTTTGTCAACTAGAGGTAAAAATTGAATTTTAGGGTTTTTGTTTCTCTTTTTTATTGCTTCGAAATGATCCCCAGAAGAAAAAAAATAAAAATTCCACTCTTTATTTTGATTTGACGCGTATTCAAAAAGGGACAATAATCTTTCTGGAGATTGTTTAACACCTAATGCCCCTGAGTAGACAATGTTTATTCCTTTTTTTAAAATCGGTTTTTGAGACTTACTTTTTTCAACGTTTACAAAGGGCCATTGAACATGTATGTGGCTATTTGC
>JBMYLU010000110.1:0-3727 GCA_049596595.1 Flavobacteriaceae bacterium
TAACTGTTTTTGTGTTCCTTTTGTAGTGTCCCATCATCCAACAACAAAACCTTTGAAAATCCAGTTAGGGCAAGTAAACTATCAATCGCACTATCGTCAATTGTTGCGAGGGGTTTTGTGGGACCAAAGCCATAGGCATTTACAAGCGCACCCACCGTGGGGTCAAAATAGCCATTGGTTTGTTCCCAAATCTGTTGTGCAGCACGGAAAACCCTACGAAAATCCGTGTCGGTTTTCACTTCTTCTCCCCTGTTTATTTTTGAAATAATAGAGTTGGGCCAATAGGTAGACATGGACTGATTCATGCGTAAAAAAACGGCATCAATTGAATCAAGGACAGCCTCGTTTTGATCCGTATCGGTATACAAAATGGTGTAGGTTGTACCTAAGGCTTCGCCATGGGTGCGTTGCACCTTTGGCGTGGTTTGACAGCCCATAAAAAATAGGACAAATACAACCCAACTAAACTTCTTGTAATCCGGCATAATTAACGGCATAGGGTTCGTCTTTACAAAGCGGTTTTTCATAGTCATCGGCATGGGCGAAGCCAACAACCGCAAAATAGGTTTTTGCTTTAAATTTTATGGCGTGTTCTTTGACCTCTTGCATCAGGTCCACATCAAATTTTTTGGGATTATCGGGATAACACACATGGCGCACCACCACAAAATGCAACTCCTTGTCTTTGGTGCACACAAACTGTGGGTCTTTTTTAAATTCGCTGTTTACCGCCAAAAAGTCAAATCCATCTTCCTCTAAGCTTTTGCCCACGGTGTTCATGGCAAGTTGATGAAGTTCTTTTTCAGAAAGCTTTTGCATGATACAAACCTAATAAAAAAAGAGGCCGAAGCCTCTTTTTGTTTTATCCTCCAAAGTCGTCGAAGCGAACATTTTCGTCTGGAACACCAAAGTCCTCTGCCATTTTTTCAACGGCTTGGTTCATTAACGGTGGGCCACAGAAATACACTTCAATATCTTCAGGTGCTTCATGGGAGTTCAGATAATTATCAATCACTACTTGGTGTACAAAACCTACAAAGCCATCGCCTTCGCCGTCCAAACCATCTTTAACCTTCCAGTTATCCTCTTCAAGGGGTTCAGAAAGCGCAATGTAGAATTTGAAATTCGGGAAATCACGCTCTAGCGCACGGAAGTGCTCGGTGTAGAACAATTCGCGCTTAGAACGCCCTCCATACCAAAACGTTACTTTTCGTCCTGTTTTTAGGGTACGGAACAGGTGGTATAAATGCGAACGCATCGGTGCCATTCCAGCACCACCGCCTACGTAAAGCATCTCAGCTTCGGAGTGATTTATAAAGAACTCACCATAGGGCCCTGAAATGGTAACAGGGTCACCGGCTTTTAAAGAGAAAATATATGAGGATGCCACACCCGGATTTACATCTGCCCAACCGTTTTTGGCACGGTCAAAAGGTGGTGTAGCAATACGCACATTAAGCATAATTTCTTTGCCCTCGGCAGGGTAAGAAGCCATGGAATAGGCACGTTCTACCAACTCGGGATTTTTCATTTTTAAGTCCCACAACTTAAACTTGTCCCACTCCAATTTAAATTTATTTACGTCTTCGGGGTGCTCGTCTGGGTGTGCAGAAATATCAATGTCTTTATAGTCTACCTCACAAGCGGGTACCTCAATTTGGATATATCCCCCAGCTTCATAGTGCATCTCCTCAGGAATTTCTACCACAAATTCTTTAATAAAAGATGCCACATTCCAGTTACGAACAACCTTAGCTTCGTATTTTTTGATACCAAATACTTCTTCAGGTACCTCAATAACCATGTCTTGCTTTACCTTTACTTGGCAGCCCAAACGCCAGCCCTCAGCAATTTCTTTACGTGAAAAGTGCGGTGCTTCGGTGGGAAGAATTTCGCCTCCACCATCTTTGACAATACACTTACACTGAATGCAAGTACCTCCACCACCACAGGCAGAAGGCAAAAAGATTTTGTTATCACCAAGGGTAGAAAGTAGCGTACTCCCCGAAGAAACCTCAACGTCTTTCTCGCCATTAATAAAAAGTTTTACGGGGCCCGAAGGCATCAAGCGTGCCTTAACCCCCAACAACATACCCACCAACAAAAAAGTGATGGCTAAGAAAACAACAATACTTGCAATAATAACGGTACTATCCATGGTTGTGATTATAATTTAATTCCCATAAAACTCATAAAGCCAATGGCCATAAGCCCTGTAATGATAAACGTAATGCCCAGTCCACGCAATGGCGCAGGGACATTTGAATACGCAATTTTTTCTCTGATAGCAGCAATCGCCAAAATAGCCAACAGCCATCCAATTCCAGAGCCAAATCCGTATACGGCAGACTCACCGATAGAAGCAAAACTCTTTTGCTGCATAAATAATG
This sequence comes from Flavobacteriaceae bacterium, assembly GCA_049596595.1. GTDB lineage: Bacteria > Bacteroidota > Bacteroidia > Flavobacteriales > Flavobacteriaceae > UBA7446. Next base: position 2,391 of record JBMYLU010000110.1, read on the forward strand.
ATCCGCCCAAAATGGCGCAGTTTACCGCAATCAGTGGCAAGAAAATACCTAAAGCACCGTAAAGCGCAGGAGCGAATTTTTCGACAATCATTTCTACCAATTGCACCATAGAGGCAATCACAGCAATAAACATAATAAAGCTCAAAAAGCTAAGGTCAATTTCGGCATATTCTGCGCCAAGCCAGGTCATTGCGCCAGGCTTTAGCAAATAGTTGTCAAGCAAATAGTTAATAGGAACTGTGATAGACAAAACAAAGATTACCGCAAAGCCCAAACCTACCGCTGTTTTTACGGTTTTGGATACCGCCAAATAGGAACACATCCCTAAGAAATAGGCGAAAATCATGTTCTCAATAAAGATGCTTTTTACAAAAAGATTAACGTAATCCATGGCTTAATTTTTTTCGATGAGTTTACGGTTACGTGCGCGTTGCACCCAAATGATAATACCTAAGGTAATAAGTGCCATGGGCGAAAGCAACATCAATCCGTTGTTTTCATAACCCATTTCGTACAGTGCATCAGGAATTACTTGATAGCCGTACAATTTACCAGAACCAAAAAGCTCGCGGAAAAAGGCTACCAAAATGAGCATAAATCCATAGCCAGCAGCGTTACCCACCCCGTCGAGGAATGATTTCCACACCCCGTTTCCAAGAGCAAATGCCTCGAGGCGTCCCATTACAATACAGTTGGTAATAATCAGTCCAATAAAAATGGAGAGTTGCTTACTCACATCATAGGCAAAAGCACGCAACACCTGGTCAACGAGGATTACCATGGAGGCAACCACAACAAGTTGCACGATAATTCGAATTCGGTTTGGAATGGCATTTCGAAGAATAGAAACGATAACATTACTTGCCGCCATTACTGCCACTACCGAAAGGCTCATTACTATGGCAGGCTTAAGCTGCACAGTAATTGCCAAAGCCGAGCAAATTCCCAATACCTGAACGGTAATAGGGTTATTGTCGTCTAGTGGGTCTTTGAGTAAGGCGCGGTTTTTCTTTGAAAAAAGCGGCTCGCGCTCTTTGGCTACAAAGAAAATTGCGGGTTTTTTGTTTGATTTTGGTTGTGACATAATTAGTTGTTGTATGCTAGGTCGTTTGCTTTTAGGTAAGGCAAATAATGCTGAAGACGCTCAACAATCATTGCCGAAACACCATCGCCAGTAATGGTTGCACCCGAAATGGCATCAACCTCGTGGTCATCTTTATCCGTGTCGTTGGGGTCGTTATTGGTTTTGGAAACATTGATTCCCACCAAATCTCCTGAAGTGTTAAAAATCTTCTCATCCACAAAACGATCCATAAACCATTGTTGGGTAATTTCTG
>JBMYLU010000111.1:0-3725 GCA_049596595.1 Flavobacteriaceae bacterium
AAGCACCGGCACTACGTGCAATAGTTGCTCCTTGTCCATGTTTTGGGGTGAAGGGTTAGCCCTTGCGGATTGCGATGCCCATAGGAGTAAATGGCTTCTTTTGCACCCTCAATCCCAACAAAAGGATTGTCTTTGGGGATACTCCCATCATCGTTTAGGCGGTAAATTTTACCGTTATCTCTTGTAATGTTTTGCGGATTTTCATCTCGGTTTCCCCTATCGCCAACAGAAAAGTACAGATAGCCCTCTTTATCAAATACGATACGTGACCCAAAATGAACCCCTTTTTTGGTATCGGGTTCCGCTTTGTATAGCAACTTTACGTCTTTTAGGGCATTCCCCAAAAGCGTAGCCGAATAGATTCCGGTGTTTCCTCCATTAGCATCGTTGTTTGGCGTAGCCATGGCAAAATAAATACGGTTGTTTTGTTCATAATTGGGGTGCAATGCCAGTCCCATCAACCCGCCTTGTCCGCGTACATAGGTTTTGGGTAGACCCGAAATTTCGTTCTTTTTTCCATATTGAAACCGAATGAGTTTACCTTCTTTTTCGGTGTAGAGTAAACTGCCATTGGGTAAAAAAACCATGCCCCATGGAATTTCCACGTCGGGCACCACGAGTTCTGTGGTATATGAAGTTGTGGTGGGTGTTTTAATAGGTGGTGTATTCTCTACTTGTGCACAAGAAAGTTGAAATGCAAGCGCGGTAATAAGTAAAATCGAGGTACTGGTTTTCATGGCAAATTTTCCTAAATTGACTACTAATATAGCCAAAATTACAGGGAAACTACAACACGAAAATACGCTTGTCGTTCTGCGGCAGGCTCGTAGTAACGCCCCCCAAACGCATTGATGCGTATGTTGTCAAAATACGGAGTATTTGCCACATTAGTTACCCCAACAGTGGCGCGAACGCCTTTCCAGTGTTGTTGAAAAGACACATCGCTTGTCCAAAAAGAAGGTACAAGAATAGTGTTTGCGTTGTCTGCAAATCGCTTACCAACATGTCGAATATTTAGTGCTAGAATACTTCTTATAAAATGATGTTGAATCCCGCTACTAAATTGACTTTGCGGTACGTTTGGCAAAGCCTTTTTGTTCTGAGCTTCATAGTTTCCGTAACTAAAAGCCATGGTTAGATTCGTTTGAGTTGTCAAATTCAAATTTCCTTCTAACTCTACACCTTTACGTAGTGTTCGCCCTACATTGGCATAAAACGTTTGTCCAAGAAAGGATTCTATTTCGTAAGGCAAAATCTCGTTTTGTGTGGTAGTGTGAAAAAGAGTCAATACTCCTTTTACTGTATTTTTAGTGAAACGTAATCCAAACTCGAACTCCTCCGATTGCTGTGGTTTCAACGCTGTATTAAACCCCGTTTCGCCAGTTGGATTTGCGGATAGTTCATTTAGCGAGGGGGTTTCAAATCCGGTGCCCCAACGCAGATAACCACTAAAAAAACTTGAAAATTCCCGATGAATAGCAATGTTGGGCGAAAACGCTGAAAGTGTGCTTTTATCCGAAGTTGCCCCCACAAAGTCGTTTAGTGAAATTTGATGAACATCGGCACGAAGTCCCCCACGAACATGCCAAACGCCAATTTGCTTTTCAAGGATACCAAAGCTGCCAAGGCTGTAAAAATACTCGTTTTGGTGTAGCGTTTGCGCCCCTTTTGTGCCTAGGTTGTTTTTAAAACGCTTTCGTGCATCTAGTTGCGCAGAACTCTCTATGCCGTAGTGCCATTTCCAGTTGTTTTTGCTGCCCTCTCGTTGCGCGCCCAATCCAAAATAATGTCGTCCCAAATCGACTTGTCCACCATAAGTAAAAGGCAAACGTGCGTCTAATTGGCGATTGGTATAAAAAGCATAAGAAGCCCAACTGCCAGTTTTCCACCGCGCAGAAAGGGAGTGTTGCATAACCTTTTCGCCTGCACTGTAATCTATGTTGGCTTGTCGTGCTTGTTTTCTGTTTTGCGTTACCTCATTTCGTGTAAGTCCGCCAGCATCTTGCGCATTGGGGCTGTTAAAAAAGGTGTAATCTAGCGTAAGGCTTTTATTGTTTCCCAACGTCACAGCGTTGGATAAGGACACCAAGGTATTTTCGTAGGCACTCCACATTCGGTAACCCCGTTGGGTTTTATGCTCGATAATAGCCCGAAAACGGTTCTGTTCACTCGCATTACTTACCGTTGCTGACAAGCTTCTAGAAGCAAAATCTGCAATGTTTACTACTATGTTTTTTTGAGTGGTTATGGGTCTACTTTTTAACACCACCACACCGCCTGACGCATTTCCGTATAACCCTCCAGAAAGTCCTCGTAATACTTCGATAGCGCCTAATTGCGACAGCGGAATATGGTCCATTTGGGTTTGTCCGTCTGGGGTGGTGATGGGAATCCCATCCAATATTATTTTAATCCCACGAATACCAAATGCTGCGCGCGCGCCAAACCCACGAATCGAAATACGGGAGTCTTGGGTAAAATTATGTTGGCTACTCACAAAAAGACTTGGCACGGTGTGCAAGCGTTCTCCAATATCTTGTTGGAGTAAAAGTTGCAAACTGTCTGAAACTAGGGTAGAGCTTAGCGGTTGGATAGGGCTATTGATGCGTTGTGCACGAAGTACCACTTCGTCTAATTGCTGTACTTGGCTTTGGGCTAGAAAACCTATGAACACCGCAATAAGCCAAATCCTACGCATCTTAAATGTACAAATCAATCAACCCGGGTGGCGTGTTTACAAAAAGGGTTTTTGCCTTCCTGTCTACTGTGGTTATTATATCATCCACAATAGGGATAAGCGCCTTTTTACCGTTAATATCTACTTCAAGTGTGGCTTGTGCCGTGTGTTCGTTAATGGCAGTTAGGGTTCCCAATGCACCAAGCGTAGCGTCTGAAACCAAAAACCCAATTACTTCATGGTAATAGAATTTGTTTCCAGAAAGCGGAGGGAGTTCCGATAGCGGTAAATAGGCTTTAGCCTTAAGGATATGATTTGCATCTTCCTCGGAGGAAATGTCCTCAAGTTGCAAGCGTAACAAACCAGGTTTGTGCATACTGCATTTGATCGCAAAATAGGGAACAAGTGCGTTGTCTTGTGCTAAAAACAGAGTGGAAAGCGATTGATAACGTTCGGGCTCATCGGTATCTAATTTGAGTAGAACCTCGCCCTTAAAACTGTATTTACTGACGACTGTACCTACAAAAAAGCAGTCCTCAACACGCATGGCGAATTACTCTGCAGCCTCGGCTGAGTCTTCTTCTTTAGCTTCGGCAGGCTCAGCTTCCGCGACAGGCTCAGCTTCCGTGGTAGTTTCTTCAGTTGCTTCAGCTTCGACAGGCTCAGCTTCCGCAGCAGGCTCAGCTTCCGCGGTAGTTTCTTCAGTTGCTTCAGCTTCGACAGGCTCAGCTTCCGCAGCAGCAGCTTCCGCTTCCGCAGCGGCAACGGCAGCTTCGGCATCAGCCTTGCGCTTTTCGTTGATTTCTTTTTCTGCAGCTAGCGCTTTGGCTTTTTCGTCAGCTTTTGCCTTGGCTACTTTGTCTTTTGCAGCTTCTTGGCGCGATGCTTTGTCAGCAACCCACGCTTCAAATTTAGCTTCTACATCTTCTTCTTTGTGTGCGCCTTTGCGTACGCCATTTACCAAATGGTTTTTTAGTAAGGCACCCGATTCAGAAAGCAAGTTTCTTGCCGTATCTGTGGGTTGCGCTCCGTTTTGTAACCAATCTAC
>JBMYLU010000112.1:0-3722 GCA_049596595.1 Flavobacteriaceae bacterium
TCCCACATGATCCCTTTTAAATCATAAACTTCTTGGGTGTTTGGCGAAGACTTTCCACGGCGGTTAGGTGTGGCGATAAGGGTTGCGTTAAGGCTATGTGAAGTCCATTCTTTTTCTACGGCAACAAACAGCGATTGTGCATCGTAAAATGTCCCCTCCTGAAAACCCGAAGCCCCCCAACGGTTGCCTAGCGCAACCGCCCCCGACCAGCCGTTTTTCATCTGTCCGAGGAGGAAAACGTCAAACGACCTCCTTTGCCGTAATCCGAGGCGCGGGTGTTAATGTTCGTGGTGCCCAATACACCCCCCACAAGATAGTCCGAGGGGGCAATTCCCGAGCTAAGTTCACGGTTGCGCAACACATCGTTCAGTCCGCCCCAATTGCTCCACTGCGGACGTCCGTTGAAAAGTTTGTTCATCGGCAAACCGTTAATCATCACCGTAGCATGATCCGAATCTAATCCTCGAACGCGAAAAAACGAGGCACTAAATTCGAAAGCTGCGGTGCGCAAAAACACATCTTGAGTAGATTGCAATAGCCCCGAAATGTTGTCAAGGACATCGTTTTCGTCACTAAGCTCATCATCGCTAAGATTGATGATGTTGAGTTGTACATCTTGATACGGTTCTTTCTCAAAACCAATAGGTTGAAGGCTAACGGAAATTTCATCGCCCACAACAGCAACCAACACAAAGGACTCGTAGCCATCAAGAGAAAAGGTGAGTGTTTGTGCGGCTAACACCTGAAAGCTAAAAAGTCCATCAGCATCCGTGTAGGTTTCCTTATCAGCGGGATTAGCAGTGACCTTTACGCTAGCCAATGGTACCCCTTGCTCGTTGAACACAACTCCCCGAATATCCTTTTGGGAAAAACCAATAAGACAGAAAACGCTGAAAATAAGCAGGGCTATTTTTTTCATGGTTTGGGTTTTGTTGCTTTAAATTTAGCATAAATTTTTAATCTCGTATTTTGGCTGTTGTGATACAGATTTCCATACGCTTAGCGGTACTTTTCTTTTTTGCTTCTTCACTGGTTTGGGGGCAGAGTAGCAAAAACTACGAGGTATTGAGTGTGGCGTTTTATAACGTGGAAAACCTTTTTGATACGCTAAACGACCCCAACACCCGTGATGACGACCGCACCCCCGAAGGGCGCGACCGCTGGACCGAAGCCATCTACCAAAAAAAAGTAAAAAATATGGCACGTGTGCTATCGGAAATTGGGCGTGAAACGACAGGAAAACCCCCTGCCGTGATTGGGCTTTGTGAAGTGGAAAACCTAGGCGTAGTTAAAGATCTTATCAATGACCCTGCGTTAAAACCTTACAACTATGGCATTGTGCATGTTGACTCCCCCGATGAGCGTGGCATTGACGTGGCACTTATCTATCAGAAAAAACACTTTTTGCCTGTACGTTTTAAATCCCATGCGTTAAGGCTTTACAACAAAAAAGGGACTCGAAAATATACCCGTGACCAGTTGTTGGTGTTTGGTCTGCTTGAAAAAGAACCCGTGTATGTTTTGGTGCATCATTGGCCTTCGCGCAGTGGTGGACAAAAACGCAGCGAACCAAACAGGCTAAAAGCCGCTGCTCTGAACAAACGTGTGGTGGATTCCATCTTACGCCGAAATCCCAACGCCAACATTATAAATATGGGCGACTTTAACGACGACCCCACAAACAAAAGCCTAGCCGAAGTGCTAAAAGCTACCCACAAAAAAAGACGTGTGTTTAAAAACAAGCTGCTCTATAATCCCATGATGTCCTTTTACAAACAAGGAGTAGGAACGGCATGCCATCGCGATACGTGGAGTGTTTTAGACCAAATCCATCTCTCGGGCGGTTTGCTAAAAGCTGATGCTGACGAATGGAAATTTTGGAAAGCGGGTATTTTTAACAAACCCTACCTTATAAATAAAGAAGGGCGCTACAAAGGCTATCCGTTTCGGAGTTTTTCGGGAGGGCGATTTTTAAACGGTTACAGCGATCACTTTCCTGTCTATGCCTATTTGATACGTGAGGCGGACTAACTTTTGTTTATCATCCGTATTTTTTTATCTTAGTGTTCGAACATAAAAAATGTGTCTGGGCAAGACGCACTTTTTTTCACAAATGGACATGGAAAACACAAAAGCAAATACATCTGAGAAGAAATACCTAACAGCAGTAATACTTTCGGGTATTTTTGGCATTATGGGAATTCATCACTTCTATGTAGGACGATGGGCAATGGGTGTGTTGGATTTGGGCCTATTTATAGGAACTCTAATTACATATCTCTCTGGGAATTTTTTGATTGCCGGATTGCTCTTTTTTGCTGATTTGGTTCATACTGTTTATGTAACCTACCTGCTTTTAGTAGGGGAATATAGAGATGGGCGTGGAAAATTGATTACTTATCCAGGACAAATTATTTAGTTAAATCTTAATATCAATAAAAATGACAAATGCTGTTGAACAAAAAAGCGACAAAGGCTTTGTGCCCATGATTTTACTTTGTTTTTTCTTAGGAGGATTCGGAGTGCACCGGTTTTATGCAGGTAAGGTAGGAACGGGGATATTAATGCTTTTTACGCTGGGTGGACTGGGAATCTGGACGCTGATTGACTTTATCATTATTGCAACGGGAAATTTCACTGACAAAGAAGGGCTGAAGATTAAAAATTAATTTGCCCATACGGACTGCTTTTGCTATCAGCAGAAAAGAGAACTCCCTTTTGTTAGAAAATCTAATGCTGATGGCACAACGGTCTTTTTGCTATTCAAAGACCGTGTTAGGTTTCGCAATTAAGATTGCCTAAACAACGCTTTTAACTCCGTTGCCTCATCGGGTTTTAGTTTTCCTGCCAAAATCAAACTGAGCTGTCTTCGGCGCAAGGCACCATCAAAGCGCTGGTGCTCCAATTCGGTTTCAGGCACAACAGCAGGTACGCCTACTGGCTTGCCCGCTTTACTCACCGCCACAAACGTATAAATGGCTTCGTTTACTTTTTCGCGAGATGTTCCGTCATGGGCTTCAATCCAAACATCAATAAACACCTCCATAGACGTGCCAAAAGCACGGGATACTTTTGCCTCTAGCGTAAGTACGCTTCCTAGTGGCACGGGCTTTCTAAAATGCACATGATTCACTGAAGCCGTTACCACAATCTGCCCAGAATGTCTTTGTGCTGCAATACAGGCTGCGCGATCCATTCGTGCCAACAGCTCGCCACCAAAAAGGTTGTTAATCGGGTTGGTGTCAGAGGGAAGTACCAAGTCGGTCATTACCGTCTTGGATTCTTGAGGGTGCTTTGATTTCATGGGAATTATTTTTTCAGTACCCAGGCATCGGGGTAGTTATTGCGCTTAATAACAGCCATGGCGTTGTAGGCTTCGCGCATACTTGCATAGGAGGCAAAAGAGACCTGAAAAAACCCGCCTGGGGTTTGGGAAAGTTTTTGTGCGTCGGTATAGCCTTTTTGCTGCAATGCCATTGCCAATCGTTTTGCATTGGCTTCGCTTCTAAACGACCCTGCAATAATATGGTAGGGATGTTGTGGAGCCACTTTAGGCAATTCGATTTTTAGCGTAGGTAATTCGCCCAAATCATAGACCGAAACGGCTGCTTGTTCGCGTGCTTCTTGTCGCAAAGCCTGCTCGGTCAGCCACAGTTTGTCTGCCTGTTTGTTGATGTAGCTGTTTGAACCAACAGCGAATAATGCGAGTACGCTTGCAGCTA
>JBMYLU010000113.1:0-3629 GCA_049596595.1 Flavobacteriaceae bacterium
TAAGTTTTTTACGGTTACAGAGGTGCCTTGAGCAGCGGTTGCGCGCTGTTGCCGCGTAACTTCTGAACCCTCAATATCAATGCGCACGCCCAGTTCGTCGTCTTTTGTTTTTGTAATAAGTTGCACTTGTGAAACGGCAGCAATACTCGCCATCGCCTCACCTCGAAACCCTTTGGTGGAGAGGTTGAATAAATCGTCGGCTTTTTGAATTTTGGAAGTGGCATGACGTTCAAAACACATTCGTGCATCGTTTTCGCTCATCCCTTTTCCGTTATCTACCACCTGAATATGGGCTTTACCGGCATCTTTTACAATAAGCGAAATTCGTGATGCCCCAGCATCAATGGCGTTTTCAAGAAGTTCTTTGACTACAGACGCCGGACGTTGCACCACCTCGCCGGCTGCAATTTGGTTCGCGACGTGGTCGGGAAGTAATCGGATGACATCAGACATAGGAGCTAAAATATACTTAGGTCAAAGTCCAACACATATAATGCGATAAGTAAAAGCGCAGCAATGATGAGCAATAATCGTGGCGAAACACTTCTGTTGCCGCGGTTGCGGCTCATATCACGGGCTTCGCGCCAGTGTGCCCCAAAATCATTGGCGTTGGGGGTGTCACGGTATTGTTCAAAGGCAGAGCCAAACGCATAGGGGTTTGCCGACTGCTTGCCCTTGTAATAGCGTGGAGTGTAGTTAAACCTGCGGTTTTTTCGTTGTTTTAAAAATGATAATCGCACAAATCTGGTATGAATCTCAAATGTACAAAAAGCAGATTAATGCACGCAATGGCTATCTTTGTTTTATGGAAGCATCTCTTCAACAGTTGGCAGCGTGGCTTAAGACTCCTGCAAAAATGGTAATCATCCCCCACAAAAACCCCGATGGCGATGCCATGGGAAGTACCCTAGCCTTACAAGGAATTTTAGAGCAGTTGGGACACACAGCTACGGTAATTGCCCCTAACGACTACCCTACTTTCTTGCATTGGCTGCCCGGGCACAATGCCGTGGTGAATTACGAAAACTCTCCCGAAAAAGCTGCTGCCCTTGTTACTGAAGCGGATGTTGTATTCACCTTAGACTTTAACACACTCAAACGCATTGATGCATTGGGAGAATGTGTGAAAAAAAGCAAGGCAAAAATCGTGATGATTGACCATCACCAAGAACCCGATGACTATGCCGACCTTATGTTTTCAGAGCCGTCTATTGGTTCTACTAGCGAATTGCTATACAACATTATTGTAGAACTCGGGCACAAGGAACGCATCACAAAAGACATTGCCAGTTGTTTATATACCGGAATTTTAACGGACACAGGCTCTTTTCGTTTTCCAAGTGTAACGGCCAACACACACAAAGCAGTGGCTGAACTTATTGCGCGAGGTGCTGACCACAGCTACATTCACGAGCAAATTAAAGACACCGCCCGCCCCGACCGATTAAAACTCTTGGGAATTGCGCTGCAAAATATGGTGTTTTTAGACGATGTTAACACGGCCTATATTACCCTAAGCCAAGACGAATTGGACCAGTGTAATTTTCAAAAAGGCGACGCCGAAGGTTTTGTAAACTACGGCTTGTCCGTGTCGGGAATTCGTATGGCAGTGCTTATGATTGAATACCGACACGAGAGTGTGGTTAAGCTGTCCTTTCGAAGCAAAGGGGATTTGCACGTAAATACATTTGCCAAAACCTATTTTGACGGGGGTGGACACATCAATGCCTCGGGGGGGATTTCAAAACGCACCTTGGCGGAGACAGAACGCCATTTTGTTGATGCTGTTAGAACCTTTTTGGCACCCTAGTTTGGCGACTTAATTTTTTGTATTTTTCAAAACTCAAACAACTTGATAATGAAAAAAACCATACTTCTTGCAACCAGCCTCCTTTTGGCTTTTGGTTGTTCAACCTCAAAAAGTGGATTAGACAAAGGACTTTATGCCGATATCAAAACCAATAAAGGCAACATTCTTATTGCGCTCACTTATGACAAAACCCCAAATACGGTGGCAAATTTTGTTTCGTTAGCTGAGGGAACAAACAATCAAGTAGACAGTATCTACAGAGGTAAAGCTTACTACAACGGTATCGTTTTTCACCGTGTGATTCCTGATTTTATGATTCAAGGGGGTGATCCTACGGGAACAGGTCAAGGGGGGCCAGGATACAAATTTGAGGATGAATTTGTTGATGAACTCAAGCACGACGGTGCGGGTGTACTCTCTATGGCAAACGCAGGACCAAACACCAACGGAAGCCAGTTTTTTATCACCCACAAAGAAACCCCTTGGCTAGATGGTAAACACAGTGTTTTTGGGCGCGTAGTAACTGGGCAAAATGTTGTGGATTCTATTCAGCAAAACGACACCATACTTGCGGTTGATATTATACGCAAAGGCAGCGATGCCAAAAAATTTAAAGCAGATAAGGTTTTTGATGCCTACTTTGATGGTATTGAAGAACGCAAAGCGGCACGAATCGCTAAACTCGAAAAAGTAAAAACAGATAAAGCTGCTGCATTAGTGCAACTTAAAGAAAAAGCTACGACTACAAAAAGTGGATTGTCTTATGTGATAACCAACAAAACAGATGGTGCAGCCGTTGTGCCTGGAGTTACCGCATTCACACACTATGCGGTGTATTTTGAAGATGGAAAACTGCTAGACACATCCATGGCTTCTATTGCAAAAGCATACGATCAGTACGATTCTCGAAGAGATAATGGTGGTGGATACAGCCCTATTGAGGCACGCGTTGATCCCGAAGTGGCTCTTATTGAAGGGTTTAAAGAGGGCTTATCTCTTCTTAAAGAAGGTGAAAAAGCTACGCTTTATTTGCCGTCAGATATTGCCTATGGCGAAGGAAACGCCGTAATTCCGCCCAATACTACGCTTGTTTTTGAGGTGGAAATTGTGGAAGTTCGCGGGGAATGAATCGGCGGATACGGATCCGTATTTTAGTAGCCTTAACGGTATTTTTTGTTGGAATAGGTTTCTTAAAAAATCACCCCCTTTGGGTGGAACAGTATTACGCACAAGGACTCTACCCCTATATTTCAACGCTCAATCATCGTTTATGGTCATGGATACCGTTTTCAGTTGGCGATGTAGGTTATTTGATAGGCATTGCCTTGCTCATTCGAGGGCTTTTCCGTTTTTCGTTTAGACAACATTTTTGGAAATCTATTGCTATAATTGGCATATTAGTGATGCTTTTTTACACCTCATGGGGATTGCATTATTTTAAAACTCCTATGCGCGTACAGCGCGAATTGCACGATACGCTATCCGTAGCACAATTGATAGCTACCACAACCCATTATGCGCAGCAAACCAAAAGGCTCCATAGAAAGTTAAACACATCGGCTGCTCAAAAAATAGAAACGCATGTAAGCGTAACTGAATTACTTGACTTGGCTACGCAAACCATGGAAGAAACCCCTTTGCGCCCCGAGAAGCTACAGGGCAAAGCCAAGGCTACACTATTCCCTACCCTGCTTAGTTATATGGGATTTGGTGGTTATGCAAATCCGTTTACGCACGAGGCACAAGTAAACACCTTACAACCCAAATTGCGCATTCTTACCACGGCATGTCATGAAATTGCACATCAGTGGGGCTATGC
>JBMYLU010000114.1:0-3628 GCA_049596595.1 Flavobacteriaceae bacterium
CTTTAGATTTGGTATGCTCCATGTAAAGGACAATCAAAAACGCCTCATCCAAACTGCCCAATACAAACTGCTGATGCAATCTGTTTTGAAGCGTTTTACGTCCCAACACATCGGGGGTGTTAAGTTGCATTTGCGAAATCCCATAAGTGCTGCTAATCCAATCTTGCTCCAGCCACTTTAGCGTGGGGTGTCCCAACACTCGGTCTTTGGCTTGCACAGCACCATAATTCACAACCATTACTATGGCTGCTAGAGTAAGTGCGCCCATAAGTGAGAGTCCGGCAATTTGCAGGCGTTTGCGGCGGCGTTGCTTTTGGCGCATACGTGCATAGGCTTCGTTTTGCAGGCGTTCTTCTTGAGTGGGTTCGGGAAGCGCCGCTTGGGTTTCCTTTACCACAGCCTCAATTTTTTCTCTGTCAACACGTGCCAAACGCTCCTCGGGAAGCGCCCGTGCAAATTTTACCAAATCTGCAGTTTGCAGCACTTCTTTAAGGTGGTCGATGGTGTCGCCCGCGAGGTCTAGATTTCCCGTATCGCGGAGTAATTCAAGCTTTGCCAACAACTCGTCCGAGGTACTCTCTAGCGCATCAATATGCGCCTCGTCTTCAAGATAGTTTCGGACAATATCCGTCATTTCAGAATAGTATTCTTTAAATTCCTCTTGCTTGTCTAACTGTTTGGTTTCCAAGGCCTGTAAGGCTTGAAGTGCACGCTCAAAAGGAGGTAGTTTTTGGCGCAACTCGCGAATACGCTTTCGAGTGCGGACAAAAACAACATACAACAATCCCAAAAGCAATATCAACATAAACCCAAAGGCGTAGGGCTTCCACCAACCCGTGGTGTTTTTTGCCATAGGCAGTATGGTTTTGATAGGGAATAGGGGTTGTTCGAGCGTGTCTACTACCACATCATTGACCCTAATTTGGAGGGAGTCTGTACTAAATAATATCCCATCAATCACCACTTTTTGTTGCGGTAGCGTGAACTGTCCAGAGTCAAACTGAATTACCGCATAGGTCTTGGTATACACAACTTTTTTGTTGGCAACAAGCGTGTCCACCGCAGTGGTGTCTATTACCTCAAAAGGCATAAACGCCTGTAGAGGCGGAAATTGTATTTGCGCTTCACTGTCTGTGCTCACCTGTAGCTCCACATGAATTTGCTCGGCAAGTTTTACCTCTAGTGTATCGGCGCTAAGTGTTACTTGGGTTTGTGCCATCCCAAAAACCGAAAACACCAAAAGCGACATGCGTAACAGTCTATCCACGGTTTTTAAAATAAGTTAGTAGTTTTTTGACATAGCTTTCGTTGGTGGCGCAAGAAAGCGCACCGGCACCGTGGCGTGTAAATTGGGTGCTGAAATAGTCCGCTGTTTTGCGATGCGCAAGTGCATAGGCAGTGCGCACCCCTTTTGACGAACTGTTAACCCATTTGTGGTTACCGGTTTCGGCATCACGCATATAGAGTAATCCCGCAGCAGGAAGTTTGGCTTCCATGGGATCAAATAAGCGAACGCCCGTTAGGTCGTGCTTGCGGGATGCCAATTGTACGGCTTGGGCATAATCTGAGTCTAAAAAATCAGACAACACAAACACAATAGCACGTTTTTTAAGAATACGACTCATATATTCTAAGGCTGCCGTAAGGTTTGTTTTTGGGCTTTTGGGTTGCTGCTCCAACAACTCTCGAATGATGCGCAACACGTGCGATTTCCCTTTTTTGGGTGCAATGAACAATTCCACCTCATCCGAAAACAAAAGCAGCCCCACTTTGTCGTTGTTTTGCAAAGCAGAAAAGGCAAGAGTAGCGGCGATTTCAGTTAGCGTATCCCGCTTAAGCTGGTCTTGCGTACCAAAATTGGCAGAGCCGCTTACGTCCACCAAAAGCATAAGGGTCAGCTCACGTTCTTCCTCAAAAACTTTTACATAAGGTTCTTGATAGCGTGCTGTAACGTTCCAATCAATGGCACGAACATCGTCGCCGTATTGGTATTGGCGCACCTCGCTAAAGGTCATTCCACGTCCCTTAAAGGTACTGTGGTACTCGCCCCCAAAAATATGATTGCTCAGGCGGCGGGTTTTAATTTCTATCTTCCGAACCTTCTTTAAAAGCGCTTTTGTATCCATAACAAAAAAATGGGGTTTGTCTAAGGCACTTCCACAGCATTCACAATTCGCTGAATGATATCTTCAGAAGTGATGTTTTCGGCTTCGGCTTCGTAAGTGATGCCAATGCGGTGGCGCAAGACATCATAGATTACAGCGCGCACGTCTTCGGGAATCACATAACCTCTGCGCTTGATAAACGCATAGCACTTGGCAGCCGTTGCCAGATTGATACTCCCCCTTGGCGAAGCTCCAAAGCCTATCAGGGGTTTTAAAGATTGTAATTTGTACTGCTCGGGGTAGCGTGTAGCAAAAATCAAATCGAGAATGTATTTTTCAATTTTTTCATCCATATACACCTCACGTACCGCCTTTTGGGCTTTGGAAATTTGTGCTGTTGTAATAACGGGTTTTACCGTACCAAAAGAATCGTTGAGGTTGGCGCGGACAATTTGTTGCTCGTCCGAGAGTTTGGGGTAATCAATAATAACCTTGAGCATAAAACGGTCTACCTGTGCCTCGGGCAGCGGATAGGTTCCTTCTTGCTCTACAGGGTTTTGGGTTGCCATTACCAAAAACGGCAACTTGAGTTTAAAGGTTTCTTCGCCAATGGTAACCTGCTTTTCTTGCATGGCTTCTAACAGAGCAGATTGCACTTTAGCAGGCGCACGGTTAATCTCATCTGCCAACACAAAATTGGCAAACACAGGACCTTTTTTAATGCTAAAATCGTTTTCCTTGGCGTTGTAAATCATGGTGCCAATCACGTCGGCGGGGAGTAAGTCGGGGGTAAACTGAATACGGCTAAAACTTCCCTTTACGGCTTTACTTAGCGTATTGATGGCTAGGGTTTTTGCCAATCCGGGAACTCCCTCTAACAAAATGTGTCCTTGCCCCAACAAGCCAATGAGTAGGCGTTCTACCATCTGTTGTTGCCCCACAATAACTTTGTTCATTTCTAGGGTAAGGATGTCTACAAAAGCACTCTCTTTTTCGATGTGTTCGTTTAGTGCCTTAATGTCTACGGCGTTTTCGCTCATGTCTTTAGGTATTTACAATTTTTGCCGCAAATTGAATAAAAATGTGCAGCACATCTGTTAATAATTGGTTAAAAATACGCCATACCCCATTGATTACAAAAAGAGATTGCAAAGCTTGTTACCTTTGTGGGAAATCGGTATAATGGTTAATAAAAGGCTGCTCATCAAAAATCTGTTGGCACACAATGATGAGAACAGTTTTTACGATAAAAAAAGGCAACTGAACTTGGGTAACAAAGAAGGAAAAGCCAAGTTTTTAAAACATATTTGTGCCTTGTCGAACTCCAATCCCAAAAACAACTCTTACATCGTAGTGGGCGTTCAAGACGATGACAACGAAATTGTTGGAGTAGATTTTTTTGACGATGCCAAACTGCAAAACCTTATCAATGCATACTTAGAAAACCCCCCTACTGTATCCTATGAAAACATCCATTTCCCTAACTTGCCCGACGGAAAAGTTGTCGGTTTGGTCACCATTCA
>JBMYLU010000115.1:0-3601 GCA_049596595.1 Flavobacteriaceae bacterium
TGTCTTCGGCCTTGAACATTTAGATGCTAAACTAATGGCAACAAATTAATGGTATTTAAATGAACTTGATGTTGCGCAAGCGCAACGATAAGGTTAACGTTTCGAGAATTGGAATTTTTTTCGTGCCTTCTTCTGACCGAATTTCTTACGCTCCACCATACGCGGGTCACGTGTAAGCAATCCTTCTGGCTTTAGTACTGCACGGAATTCTTCATTGATTTCGCAAAGTGCGCGCGAAATCGCTAAACGCAATGCTTCTGCCTGTCCGTTAGGACCACCTCCAACAACAGAGGCTTTTAGGCTGTACTGCCCTGCGGTTTCGGTAAGCGCAAAAGGCTGGTTGATTTTGTATTGAAGTGTAGACGCTGCAAAGTACTCCGCCATAGGCTTCTTGTTAACCGTCATACTGCCGTCGCCTTCGGTAAGGAATACGCGAGCGATAGCGGTTTTACGGCGACCAATTTTGTGGATGGTTTCCATATTAGTTTAACTCGTTTATGTTTAATGCGTTGGGTTGCTGTCCACCGTGGGTATGCTCTTCACCTGCAAATACATACAAGTTGCGGAACAATTCAGCACCTAATTTGTTTTTGGGAAGCATACCTTTTACCGCTTTTTCTACAATGCGGGTAGGGTCTTTTTCAAATACTTCGGTAGCCGTAAGTGAACGTTGCCCACCTGGATAGCCCGTGTGGCGGATATAGGTTTTTTCGGTCCATTTGCTGCCCGTAAGCTTGATTTTATCAGCATTGATAACAATCACGTTATCGCCACAGTCTACGTGTGGGGTGTAGCTGGGCTTGTATTTGCCGCGCAACAGCTTAGCAACTTTAGACGAAAAACGACCTAATACTTGGTCGGCAGCATCAACTACAACCCACTGTTTATCAGCGTTTTGCTTGTTGATGGATACGGTTTTGTAACTTAATGAGTCCACTCTATACGTTTTAGCTCTGTTTACGCCAACAGGAAATACCCCCGAATGGCGGGCTGCAAATGTACAAACTATCCCCAACAATGCAAATGCTATTTAGGGATTTGTTTTTGGGGGTAAATTTAATGCGCTGCTAGCCAGTTTTGCCCTATACCAATATCTACGGTAAGCGGTACGTTTAGCGTGTAGGCGTGTTCCATTTCGGTTTGCACCAATTCTTTTAGGGTGTCCAATTCTGCTTTGGGGCATTCAAATACCAATTCGTCGTGTACTTGCAGCAGCATTTGGGCGCGTAGCCCCTCACGTTGCATACGGTCATAAATACGCAACATGGCAAGTTTGATGATATCGGCGGCACTACCTTGTATGGGCGCGTTTATGGCGTTGCGCTCGGCAGCCCCCCGCACAATAGCGTTGCGGGAGTTAATATCTTTAAGGTAGCGTCGTCTGCCCAAAACGGTTGCCACATAGCCGTGTTCACGAGCAAAATCCACTTGGTTGCTCATATAGGCTTTGAGCTTGGGGTAGTTTTCGTAGTAGGTGTCAATAAGTGCCTTGGCTTCGGTGCGGTTTAGCGTGGTTTGATTGCTTAGCCCAAAGGCAGAAACGCCGTAGATAATCCCAAAGTTTACCGTTTTGGCTTGGCTGCGTTGTTCGCGGGTTACTTCGGCTAGAGGCACGCCAAACACCTTGGCGGCAGTAGCCGCATGAATGTCTTCGTTGTTGGTAAACGCAGCTACCATGCTGGGATCTTCGCTAAGCGAGGCAATAATGCGCAATTCTATTTGAGAGTAATCGGCAGCCATAAGTACATGTGCATCATCTTTGGCAACAAACGCCTTGCGTACCTGTTGCCCACGCGGGGTGCGTATGGGGATATTTTGCAAATTGGGGTGATTGCTACTCAGGCGTCCGGTGGCAGCCACAGCTTGGTTATACACAGTATGTACGCGTTGCGTTTTGGCATTTACGTCTTCGGGCAGGGCAGCCACATAGGTACTGTTGAGTTTTTGAACACTACGCCATTCTAAAATATCAGCCACTATGGGATGGTCTTTGGCTAGGGTAGAGAGTACATCTTCTGCGGTGGAGTACTGTCCGGTTTTGGTCTTTTTGGGTTTGTCTACCAGCTTGAGTTTATCAAACAAAATGGGTCCCAATTGCTTGGGCGATGCCAAATTAAAAGTTTCACCGGCTTGGTCAAAAATGCGTTGTTCCAGAGCGCTAGCCTCTTGTGCCAATTGCGTTGACATCGCATTTAGATAGGGTACATCAATGTGAATTCCGGCAAGTTCCATTGATGCCAACACCCGTACTAGTGGCAGTTCCACGTCATGAAGCAAGTCGCGCTGCTCGTTTTTGCCGAGTTCCGTTTCAAAATGTTCTTTGAGTTGCCAGGTTATATCGGCATCTTCAGCGGCGTATTCGGTTTGTTGGTCTAGTGGCACATCACGCATCGACCCTTGATTTTTTCCTTTTTTGCCAATCAAATCTGAAATGGGTTTGGGCTGATACCCCAAATAGGTTTCGGCAAGTACGTCCATGTTGTGGCGCATATCGGGATTGATGATATAGTGCGCTAACATTGTGTCAAAAAGCGGGCCTTTTACCGCTACGCCATGTTGGTGCATGACCTTTATGTCATACTTTAGGTTTTGCCCAACCTTTTCAATGACTTCATTTTCAAAAAAGGGTACTAAATCGTCTAAAACCGCTTTGCGTTCCGCTTCATTTTCAGGGACAGGAACGTAGTAGCCCGTATGTGCCTGCCAGCTAAAGGCAATCCCAACCAACGATGCCGTTAAGGCATCCAATCCCGTGGTTTCCGTGTCAAAGCAAACGCTTTTTTGGCGCATTAGGGTTTCTACCAAAAGTTTACGTTCCATGGGGGTTTGCACGCATTGGTAGTGGTGTGCTGTGTTGGAAAGGTCTTTAAACGTTGAGGCATTTTCTTGTTGCCCACTCCCTGGCTGATGAAACAAATCAAATGCCACAGGTGCAGCCTGAGGGGCAGCCGGTTTTTCGGGTTCTACAGCAGGGGCTTCGTTAGGCGCAAATACCTTTACAAAGGTTTCGCTAAGGCGTCTAAACTCCAACTCTTGAAAAATGTCTTTTACAGCACTTACATCGGGTTGGCTTAGGACATAGCTTTTGGCGTCAAATTGCACGGGGACATCCAATAGAATACGCGCTAGTTTTTTAGAGAGCAGCCCAAGTTCTTTGTTGGCTTCAATCTTTTCTTTCATTTTGCCCTTTAGCTCGTGGGTATTTTCTAAAAGCCCTTCCATACTACCGTATTGCGCAAGGAATTTTTTGGCGGTTTTGTCGCCCACGCCCGGCAGACCAGGGATATTATCCACCGAATCGCCCATCATCCCCAAATAGTCAATGACTTGTTCGGGGCGTTCTATTTCAAACTTTTTTTGCACCTCGGGAATACCCCAAATTTCAATGTCGTTACCCATTCGGGCGGGGCGGTACATAAATATATTTTCCGATACCAATTGCGCAAAATCTTTATCGGGGGTAACCATATATACCTGAAAATCTTCTTTTTCGGCTTGTTTGGCAAGGGTGCCAATAATATCATCGGCTTCAAAACCTTCTAACTCAACAACTAGCATCTACGCAGGCGATCCTAGAATCACGTCAACATATATTGGAAAT
>JBMYLU010000116.1:0-3594 GCA_049596595.1 Flavobacteriaceae bacterium
TGAGGTAGCATCATTATTTGTGCGCGACGGAACTCCTCGATTTAACCCTTTCTTTATCCCAAAAATGATTGCCGATATTGCGCCGGGGATGATTTCCATCAAATACGGCTTTAGGGGACCAAACTTTGCTACCGTGTCGGCGTGTGCCTCTTCAGCCAATGCTATTATTGATGCCCTTAACTACATACGTTTAGGCTATGCCGATGTAATGGTAACTGGTGGCTCCGAGGCAGGGGTAACCAAAGCAAGTATTGGAGGGTTTAATGCATTGCATGCCTTGTCTACCCGAAACGACGATCCTGCTACTGCATCAAGGCCTTTTGACAAAGACCGTGATGGTTTTGTGATGGGCGAAGGAGCAGGCGCGCTTATTCTAGAAAGCCTAGAGCACGCTCAGGCGCGTGGCGCAACCATATATGCCGAAGTTACCGGAGGCGGGCTTTCTGCAGACGCACACCATATTACAGCACCACACCCCGAGGGTGTTGGTGCAACCAGTGTTATGGAAAACTGTATGGCAGATGCAGGCGTAAGCGCATCTGATATTGATGCGGTAAATATGCATGGCACCTCTACACCGCTCGGCGACGTAGCAGAAACCAAAGCATTAAAAGAAGTTTTTGGCGAACACTTGTATTCCATGAATATCAATTCGACCAAGTCCATGACCGGACATTTGTTGGGTGCAGCAGGAGCCGTTGAGGCTATTGCTTCTGTTTTAAGTATCAAACACGGTATTGTTCCACCAACGATTAACCACAGTACCCCAGACGAAAATATTGACCCCAAAATTAACTTCACCTTTAATACGGCTCAAAAAAGAGACGTTTCCATGGCCATGAGTAATACTTTTGGCTTTGGCGGACACAACGCTTGTGTGTTGTTTGCCAAAATGCATTGATATGCGACTTCAACGGTTTTTGCGAAAAGGAAATGCCAATAAGCATGACCCATTATTCATTGTCGTGAAAAACATTATAGGGTTCTCTCCCAAGGATTTGTCGCTGTATCGTCGTGTTTTTACACATACTTCCATGGAAGAAACAGATGCTTCCGGCAAAAAAATCAATTATGAACGCCTTGAGTTTTTGGGAGATGCTGTACTAAACACCATTGTTGCAACACATTTGTTCAAAGAATTGCCTCAAAACAGCGAGGGTTCACTTACGCTTATGCGCTCTAAAATTGTCAGGCGTGATTTCCTTAACCAAATTGGTGAACAGCTTGGGTTAATTAATCACCTTTTGTCAAATGTGTCTCCAAAAAATTATGGTCCCGATGTGCATGGAAATCTTTTCGAAGCCCTTGTCGGTGCCGTTTATCTAGACGCTGGGTTTGCTAAGTGCTCTGAATTTGTGCACGCATGTATGATTCATCCTTTTGTTGACTTAACATCCCTTCAAAACAAAGTGTTAAGCTATAAAAGTCTTTTGGTAGATTGGTTCCAAAAAAACAAGATGCAGTATCGGTATGAAGTAAAAGAAGATAACGGTGCCGAAGAGGTAAACTACTACAAAGCAAGGCTTTGGATAAACAATGTGGTGGTTGCTTCGGCTCGTGCCACCAATAAGAAAAAAGCGGTTGAAACAGTTTCAAAACGCGCTTTTTTTCAGTTTCAGCACCAAATAAAATCTATTAAAGACAAGCATTAAATAAACATTATCCCTTTAAAAGCGACTGCTATATAATGTTTTGTGCCGTATCTTAGCATCGCCAATAATTATGTTAACACACAGCCTTAACTTGGAGCCTGAAGCACACGACCAAGACGTCCTTTGTGTGCACACCGCACTGCCCAGCTATTTGTTTGCTTTTAAACTAAATAGACTTCTTAGGCTTTCCTTGAGGAGAAGTCCCGAAGATATAGGTGTAGAGTCCTCAAAACAGGGGTTTGCTGTTTATGAATATGATTGTGCCGTCATGCAGCAATCTTGGCGTATTGTTGAAAATCACGTTACGACAACCTCCAGCGCAATGGCAAATAGTCTTTTTTCGCAAACCGAACAGCGCGTATATCTATTTTCCGAATTAGACTATACCGATTTGCTGGTTTGTGTTAATGGGCTAACCAACGCTGCTATCAAAAAAATTAGTACTATAGAGCAAGTCATTTCATGCTATCGTCTTCCAAAAAAACGCAAAAACATCAAAGAACAACTGACATTTTAACTATGCGAAAAATTAAAAAAACTAAAATCGTAGCCACACTGGGGCCTGCGTCCTCTAGTCGGGAAATTATTAAAGAAATGATGCTCAGCGGGGTTAACGTCTTTCGAATTAACTTCTCCCATGCCGATTATACAGATGTTGAAGAGCGCATCAAAATTATACGCTCCCTGAATGTTGAACTCGGCTTCCATGTAGGCATTCTTGCCGACTTGCAAGGGCCTAAGCTCCGCGTAGGGAATATGGCTCCAGATACGCTTGTAGAAGCTGGGCAAGAAGTGCGCTTTACTACTGAAAAAGTGGAGGAAGGAACTGCCGATGCCATTTATATGAACTACGCCCAATTCCCCAAAGACGTAAGTGCGGGAGAGCGTATTTTGTTGGATGATGGCAAGCTCATCTTTGAGGTCATTGAAACAGATAAAAAATCAAGTGTTTCCGCACGCGTGGTTCAAGGGGGGGTGTTGAAATCGAAAAAGGGCGTAAACCTTCCAAACACCAACATTTCACTTCCGGCGCTTACCGAAAAAGACGTTAAAGACGCCATTTTTGCTATTGAGCAAAACGTTGATTGGATTGCCCTTTCTTTTGTGCGTCACAAGCAAGACATAGAAGATTTACGGGCGTTGATTAAAAAACACGGCGAATACGACATTCCTATCATCTCTAAAATTGAGAAGCCTGAAGCGCTTGTTAACATTGAAGAAATTGTCACCGCCAGCAATGGGCTAATGGTTGCGCGAGGTGACCTGGGCGTAGAAGTCCCTGCTGAGGAGGTGCCTTTAGTGCAAAAAGAGTTGGTGCAACACGCTAAGTTGGCACGAATTCCGGTTATAGTAGCCACACAAATGATGGAGTCTATGATTGATGGTCTTACTCCCACTCGCGCCGAAGTAAACGACGTGGCAAACTCTGTTATGGACGGCGCAGACGCTGTAATGCTTTCTGGCGAAACCTCTGTGGGTAAATATCCCGTTGAGGTCATTCAAACTATGCGAAAAATTGTGGTTAGCGTTGAAAACTCACCTTATATCCAAGTTCCCCTGAGGGCGCCCAAGACCAAAAACGAACGCTTTATTACCAAATCAGTGTGCTACCATGCTGCAACCATGGCTAACGAGATAGAAGCCAAAGCTATTTGTACGCTTACAAATAGTGGTTATACCGCCTATCAAATTTCGGCGTGGCGCCCTAGCGCATCTATTTTAGTCTTTACCTCTAACAAACGTATTTTGGCGCAACTCAATCTCATTTGGGGGGTTAAAGGCTACTTGTACGAAGGAAGTGGGTCTACGGATGACACCGTTAAAGAAGTCAACCAAATTGCCAAAGAAAAGGGCTATGTGGTTGAGGGGGATTCCCTCATTAATCTTGTTGCAATGCCTGTGGCTGACCACGGAAAAGTTAATACCCTGCGTGTTTCCACAG
>JBMYLU010000117.1:0-3576 GCA_049596595.1 Flavobacteriaceae bacterium
GAAGACCCCGACTGGAGTCCCGAGGACGTGCGTTATTCGGTAGTGCGTTATTTGGCATCTCCTATTCCAAATGCCAACGGACCACATGTAAGTGATCCCCGTTCTGGAGAAATTTTAGAGTCCGACATCAATTGGTATCACAACGTAATGACTCTTTTACGGAATTGGTTTTTTGTGCAAACCGCTGCCATAAACCCCGAGGCTCGTGGGGTGGAATTTAAAGACGAAATCATGGGTCGATTGATTCGATTTGTGTCTGCACACGAGGTTGGACACACCATCGGACTTCCCCACAACATGGGAAGCAGTGTTGCCTATCCAGTGGATTCGTTACGTTCGCCCTCGTTTACTAAAAAATACGGCACAGCACCTTCAATTATGGATTATGCCCGTTTTAACTACGTGGCGCAACCCGGAGATGGCGATGTGTCGCTAATGCCAGATATTGGCACGTATGATATTCACTCGGTACGTTGGGGCTACCGCCCTATTCCTTCAGCGGCAACTGCAGAAGATGAAAAAGAAACCCTTGACCAATGGATTTTGGCGCATCAAGATGACCCAATGTATCGCTTTGGAAGTCAGCAGTTTGGAAACCCCATAGACCCAAGCTCACAAACCGAAGACTTAGGTGACGATGCTATAAAAGCAAGTACATACGGCATTGCTAATCTTAAAAGGATTGTTCCCAATCTCATCGAGTGGACGGAAGAAGACGGTAAAGACTATCAAGATTTGCAGGATTTATACAACCAAGTGCTTAGTCAATACAACCGATATATGGGACATGTAGCTGCAAATGTTGGCGGTGTATATGAGTATTACAAAACTTACGACCAAGAGGGTGCTGTGTACACCCATGTGGACAAAGCGCATCAACGTGCGTGTATGCAGTTTTTACAGGATGAATTATTTGCCACGCCAGACTGGTTATTAGATAATGAAATCTTTAATAAAATTGAATTTGCAGGCGTATTAGACCGTATGCGCCGAACACAAACCGGCACACTCAATCGTTTATTATCTTTTGATCGTTTAGCACGTATTTCTGAAAACGAAGCACTTAACGGTAAAAAGGCATATTCGATGATACAGATGATGGCTGAATTACGCAAGGGTATATGGAGTGAGTTATACACCAACAAGACAATTGGTATTTACCGAAGAAACCTCCAGCGTGCCTACATCGACCGTCTGGAATATTTAATGACCGAAAGTCAAGAACCGCTGAAGGGTGTTGCCAGACGATATAGTAATCGCACGCGTGTTTTGGTTAGCCAGTCAGATATACGGGCAGTAACCAGAGCGCAATTGGTAAATCTGAAAGCGGCTATTGGCAGAAGTTTAAATAAGGTAACCGACCAAAATACACGCTATCATTTACAAGAATCCTTGGTTAGAATTGATACAATTTTAGACCCAAGTTAGTTAAAGCGATTTTAAGGTTTTCGAAAAGGCCTCGAGTGTTTGCTCGAGGTCTTTTTTTGTTATAGCATCATTCAAGAAATAACTCTCAAAGGCACTTGGTGGCAGATACACGCCACGCTGTAACATACCATGAAAGTAGTTTTTGAACGTTTCGTTATTGCCTTTGGCAGCGGTGTCGAAATCCACCACAGGGGTATCCGTAAAATGTAGTGATATCATAGAACCCAATCGGTTGATTTGATACGGCATTCCTTTTTGCTCCAACACCGGCACCATTTCGCGATGCAAATACGCTGTTTTCTCATCAAGACGGGTGTAGGCTTCGGGGGTATTCGCCAAAAGTTCTAGCATGGTCAATCCTGCTGTCATGGCTAGGGGATTTCCACTAAGCGTTCCTGCTTGATATACGGGTCCCACAGGTGCCAAAAACGCCATGATTTCTTTGCGGGCAGCAAATGCCCCAACAGGCAGTCCGCCTCCAATTACTTTCCCATAAGTAACCACATCGGCACGTATGCCCAAGCGTTCTTGCGCACCACCGGGTGCAAGGCGAAATCCGGTCATGACCTCATCAAAAATAAGGACTGTCCCGTGCGTGTCGCACAATTGACGTAAGCCTTCCAAAAAGCCTTCTTTGGGCAAAACACAGCCCATATTTCCAGCAACCGGCTCCACAATAATCGCTGCAATTTGCTCGGGATTAGCTGCAAAAATCTCTGCTACTTGCTCCAGGTTGTTGTATTGCGCCAACAGGGTGTCTTGCGCAGTTCCGGCAGTTACCCCTGGACTGTTTGGACTGCCAAACGTAACCGCACCACTCCCCGCTTGTATTAGGAATGCATCAGCGTGCCCGTGATAACAGCCAGCAAACTTGATAATTTTATCCCGCCCCGTATAGCCACGTGCTAAACGCACTGCACTCATACAGGCTTCTGTACCAGAATTTACAAACCGAATTTGATCCATGTTTGGCACCATGGAAAGGGCTTGCTTGGCAATTTGGGTTTCTAGTGCCGTAGGGATGCCAAACGATGTGCCTTTTTCGGCACGTTTTTGAATGGCTTCCACTACCCGCGGATGTGCATGTCCCAAAATCATAGGTCCCCACGAAGCGATATAGTCTATGTATCGATTTCCATCTTCATCATATAAATATGCGCCCTTGGCATGAGTGAGAAAAATAGGGGTTCCCCCAACAGCATTAAAGGCACGAACAGGCGAGTTTACTCCTCCGGGAATTAAGGTTTTTGCCTCGGCAAATAAGGCGCTGCTACGTTGGTATTGCATCATTTTATTTTGAGTTGTTGCCCTATAGCCAATTCGGTAGATTGCAAGGCATTGAGTTCCATTAATTTTTCTACGCTTAGGTCGAATTTCTTTGAAATCGAATAGAGGGTGTCGCCTTGTTCCACAGCATAAACACCTTTGGGTTTAGATTTTTTTGGGGTAGCAATAGGGGCTTTACTACCGTCAAACTGCCAAAGTTCGTAGCGTTCTATGAGCGAAATGAGCTTGTAGGCATATTGGGGGTCGGTGGCATATCCTGCTTTTTTGAGCCCGTGCGCCCAACTCACATAATCAGTTTTTTTCATTTTAAACAGGTCGCTATAACGGCCTCGTTTACTTAAAAATTCGGAGTGGTCACGATAAGACTGTTCCACTTTTTTGTATTTGCGGAAGCACTCCCCTTTTGCATCATCATCATGCGATACACTTGCACCACGCCATCCTTTGTGACATTTAATTCCAAAATGGTTATTCGATTTTGCCGCCAATTCACCTATTCCCGCCTGTGACTCTAATAGTCCTTGTGCCAGGGTAATACTCGCTGGAATGCCGTATTTCTTCATTTCTTTTTGCGCCAATTCAGCATATTGCAGCACATAGACTTTCATACGTGTTCGCGCATCAAGTTCCGCTAATTTTTTTTCAGCTTTTTTTGGCGAAGCCTCCTCAATTTTTTTGGTGGTTCGCTTTATATCTCGAGTATAAACTACCTTTTTTGAACCACAAGAAACTAAAAATAGCCCCACAAAAATAAGGCTTACCCCTCGGGCCATTGCAGCCCGTGGCGCGAATTGAAGCCCACGATACCTTGCGTTCCGCCAGTGTGAATAAGTAAGAGATTTGTTCCAAACGTCCATGTGT
>JBMYLU010000118.1:0-3551 GCA_049596595.1 Flavobacteriaceae bacterium
GTGTTATTTAGTGTTTTTTTTAGTGCCGTAAAAATACAAGGAGTGTGCGTGAATATCAATATCAAAAACTTCTTCAATTGTTTTTTTTATTGCTTGAATGCGAGGGTCGCAAAATTCTTTTACTTCTCCGGTATCGGTTAGAATGACGTGATCGTGCTGTTTGTCAAAATATGATTTTTCATATTGCGCGTGCTGCAATCCAAATTGATGCTTCCGCACAAGTCCACATGCCAACAACAACTCAATGGTATTGTACAATGTAGCACGACTCACACGATAGTTTTTGGTTTTCATTTTAATGTACAACGATTCTACATCAAAGTGCTCATCGCTAAGATATATTTCCTCTAATATCGCAAACCGTTCAGGTGTCTTTCGATGACCATTGCCATCTAAAAATTGCACAAAAACAGCCTTAACTATTTCAAACTCGTTTTCCATTTAATAAAACCCAAAAAACAAAGATAAGCAACCCAAGTTAATCACGTACTACTTTATCTATCCCGGAAACTTTTTCTAGCTTATTTATTAGTAAGTATAGTGTGGAAGCATGGCGTACATGTAATTTGATTTCACCTGTAAATGTCCCATTTTCTGTATCGAAATGAATTTGTGTAATGTCAACATTATGCGCATTTGAAATCAAATGGGTTACTTCGTTTACAAGTCCAATACGGTCTATTCCAGAGAGACGTATACTTCCTGTAAAAAAGCCCTTAGAAGAATCCACCCATTTGGCACTCATAATTCGGTAGCCGTAATTGGAGCGTAGGCTGATAGCATTAGGACATTCATTTTTATGCACTTTAATCCCGTCGTTGATTGAAACAAAACCAAAAACGTCATCCCCAGCAATGGGGTTGCAGCATGGGCTTAATGTGTAGTTTAGTGTTTCTTGGTTTTTGCCAAAAACCAACATGTCGTAATAGGAGGAAATTTGTCCCTTATCAATGTTTTCACTGTTAGGTTTGTCAGAAGGCCTTCTTCGAAAAAATTGCAAAAAACGGCTATTTTCTTCTGCGGCAAATTTTTTGAGCATTTTATTGTCAATGGTACCAATGCCAATCCTGTAATACAAGTCTAAACTTGTTTTAAGCTTAAAGTACGAAACCATGGTATTTATGATTTTGTCATTAAACTTAAATTTCATTTGGCGAAGTTTTCTTCGAAGAAGTTCTTTTCCTTCGTTTGCGATGGCTCGTTCTTCGGTTCTAAGCGCTGCCCGAATGGCAGATCTTGCCTTTGAGGTGATAACAAAATCGAGCCAACTGGTGTTTGGTTTAGCTGTTTCAGAAGTTATGATTTCCACTTGGTCTCCACTACTAAGCTCAAAGTTTAGTGGGACAATCTTTCCATTTACTCGAGCACCACGTGTTTTTTGTCCAACTTCACTATGTATTGAAAATGCAAAATCAATAGGTGTGGCCCCTTTTGGCAGTGACTTTAAATCGCCATTTGGCGTGAACACAAAAATTTCACTTGCATAGAGGTTTAGTTTAAATTCCTTAACAAAGTCAACAGCATCAGCATCTTGCGACTCCAGCACTTCTCGCAATCTGTTGAGCCATTGTTCCATCCCGCCTTCATCTTGTTTTCCGTGCTTATACTTAAAATGTGCAGCATAGCCTTTTTCGGCAATTTCATGCATACGTTCAGAGCGAATTTGAACCTCTACCCATTTTCCCGAAGGACCCACTACTGTGATGTGTAAGGCTTCGTATCCTGTAGATTTTGGAGATGAAATCCAATCCCGTAAGCGCATAGGATTAGGCTGAAAGTGGTCGGTGACTATGGAGTAGATTTTCCATGCCAAAAACTTTTCCTGCTTAGGAGTAGATGTATAGATAATACGTACAGCAAACCTGTCAAAGACTTCTTCAAATCTTCTGTTTTTGAGCTGCATCTTTCGCCGAATGGAAAAAATACTTTTAAAACGCCCCTCAGTCCGAAATTTTATTCGCTCTCTAGCAAGGTGTCCTTGTAGCTGTTCTGTGAAGCTTTTGATGTAGTCTAGACGTTCGTCTTGACTTCCTTTTATTTTTTGTTCTATGTCGGCATAAATTTCGGGCTCGGTATATTTTAATGCTAAATCTTCAAGTTGTGTCTTGATGTTATACATGCCAATGCGGTGAGCAAGTGGTGCATATATATAAAGCGTTTCAGAGGCAATACGCACCTGTTTTTCTTCAGGCATAGCCTCTAGCGTCATCATGTTGTGAAGGCGATCGGCAGTTTTTATTAAAATAACACGAACGTCATCGTTCATGGTGAGTAACATTTTCTTAAAATTCTCTGCTTGAACAGAAACGCGCTTGTCTTTGCTTAGCTTCGAAATTTTGGTAAGTCCATCCACAATTTTGGCAACGCCTTCACCAAACATAAGCTCAATATCGTGGAGCGTAGTTGAAGTGTCTTCAACCACATCATGAAGCAATGCAGCTGCAATTGAAGTTGCCCCCAAACCAATTTGATCTGCTACAATTTGCGCCACAGCAATGGGGTGTAAAATATATGGTTCCCCACTTTTTCGACGCTGATCTTTATGTGCTTCGACCGCAGTTTCAAACGCTAACCGAATTAGTTTTTTATCTGCTGGAGACAACGACTGATAGGTGTTGCGCAGTAAATTTTTATATTCCTGTGCAATGAGCGTATTTTCATTTATTTCTTTCGTTGCCATCTGTTAAATATACAAAAATTAACTATTTCGCTGACGAATCGCTTCATAAATTAAAAGCGCGGATGCAACCGACACGTTTAATGAGTCTACATGTCCGCGCATTGGTATTTTTACAGCTGTGACTCCCTTTTCGTACCAAAAAGCGCTTAACCCTTTAGCTTCGCTGCCTAGCACAAAGGCGGTAGGTTTCTCATAATTTTGGGTTGTGTATTTTGTGCTTTTTTGTAGAGTTGCAGCGTAAACTTCAAAATTTTCCTGCTCTAAAAACTGCCTTGCTTCATCGTTTGTGCAGACGTATATAGGGATGTTAAAAAAACCACCAACACTAGAACGAATTACATTAGGATTGTGGATGTCGGTATGTGAATCGGTAAGCAAAACAGCATCTATTTGAGCAGCATCAGCACTTCGAAAAATTGCACCCAAGTTTCCGGGCTTTTCTATGGCTTCTAAAACAAGTACTAATGGCTCCTTATTTCGGGGTTGCCAGTCGATTAATTGCGTTTCTTTTTGATTCAAAATGCCAACAACACCCTCTGTAGAGTCACGCACTACAATTTTTTGGTATACCGCCAATGATACACGTATGTATTTGGTTTTGTCGCTAAATTGTTTTCGCCAAGTTTCAAAGTGATTTTCTTCAAAAATTTCAGCGCACCAAAAAATAGTTTCAATTTCAAATTTCCCCAACTGAGCCAAATGCAGTTCACGCTGTCCTTCAACTACAAACAGCTTCTTTTCTTTACGAATCTTTGTCTTGGATTGCAATGCAAGTAGGCGTTTTATATCCCCATTTTGATGACTTGAAATGTGTTTCACTAGATATAAATTTTAATATTTATTTAAATATATACATGCTAACAATTGTTAG
>JBMYLU010000119.1:0-3494 GCA_049596595.1 Flavobacteriaceae bacterium
GATAAAATTGCTGTCTAAATCTAACGTGAATAGATTCGCCATTTCGCAATCTCGAACCTACAGTTGCGATTGCAACTCCTATTCCATTTAAATCTGGGAAGCCTTCTTGCCGTGTATGAATGCGTAGGTTTCGCCCTAAAACCTGCTCTGGAAGCATCAAATTGTGTGCTAGCAGTTTATCGTCAACAGGCTTTAAAAATTCGAAATCCACCTATTTCTTTTTGTTGCGTTTTTTTGTGGGTTTTTGCTTTTCGAGCAATGCCATGGCTTGTGTGAGTGTCATTTTAGCCACATCAACATCTTTAGAGAGTTCTACTTTTTGCTTGCCCTTGATTAGATTATGACGCCCCCAACGTGCCTTTTCAATACGAACACCTTCTTCTTCCCATTTTTTAACCACACGCTCAGCCTCCTTTTTCTTTTTTTCCTCAATAAGCGTAACTATATCTTCTTGAGAAAGGGCGTCAAAATCGTATTTCTTAGATACATTGATAAACCAACCATTCCATTTAATAAAGGGTCCAAATCGTCCAACACCTTTCGTTACAGGAAAATCTTCGTATGTAGCAATGGGCGCATCCGCAAGACGTTTTTCTTTAATAAGCTCTATAGCCTCATCTAGAGTAGTGGTTAGTGGATTTTTTCCTTTTGGAAGTGAAATAAAAGATTTTCCGTGACGCACATAGGGTCCGTATCGACCATTATTCACCTCCACTGCTTCTGAGTCAAACTCACCCAAGTGCATAGGAAGTTTGAATAAGTCGAGGGCTTCTTCAAAGGTAATTCTCGCCAACTGTTGATCAGGATGAAGGCTAGCAAATAGTGGTTTCTCTTCATCATCAACAGTACCAATTTGAGCCATAGCGCCAAATTTTCCTAAACGTACACTCAATTGACGACCCGTTTTTGGATCGACACCTAAAATACGTTCTCCTGTTTCCCGTTGCGCATTATCACGAACATTTTCGATTACAGGGTGAAAATCATTGTAAAATGTTTTCATCATCCCCTTCCAGTTCTCTTTTCCAAGCGCGATGGAGTCAAAATCTTGCTCAACCTTAGCCGTAAAATTGTAGTCAACAATGTTTGCGAAATTGGCTACTAAAAAATCGTTCACAAGCCTACCTACATCTGTAGGTACCAATTTCCCCTTTTCAGAACCCACGCGTTCGATTAACGTTTTCCTAGCTATATCATTTCCTTTTAAAGTTAATTGAAGGTATTCTCTGTCAACCCCCTCTAGCGTACCTTTTTCCACATATTTTCTATTGATAATCGTGGTGATGGTCGGTGCATAGGTTGACGGACGGCCAATCCCCAACTCCTCCAATCTTTTCACCAAAGATGCCTCAGTATAGCGTGCCGGCGGACGGCTAAAACGTTCTGTAGCCGTAATTGCCTTTGATGCTAAAGAATCGCCTTTAGTCATTTTGGGCAGCAAGCCCTCAGCAGCTTCTTCTTCCTCATCTTTACCCTCCAGATACACTTTTAGAAAGCCTTCAAAAGTTATTACCTCACCGCGTGCCGTAAACAAAACATCGTGTTTGTCTGCACTTATTTGAGCGGTAGTACGTTCCAGTTTGGCATCACTCATTTGCGAAGCAATAGTGCGTTTCCAAATAAGTTCGTAAAGACGTTGCTCATCACGAGCAGCATCAATATGCATATTCGCCAAACGCGTTGGCCGAATGGCTTCATGTGCTTCTTGTGCACCTTTGTTTTTGGTTTTAAACGTACGGGTTTTAGCATAGTCCTCCCCGTATTGTTTTGTAATGACCTCACTGGCTTCGGCAAGTGCTTGCTTAGAAAGGTTAACACTATCGGTACGCATATACGTGATATGCCCTGACTCGTACAAACGCTGCGCATTTGACATGGTACGACTAACCGAAAAACCTAGTTTTCTTGAGGCTTCTTGTTGTAGCGTTGATGTGGTAAAGGGTGCCGTGGGTGATTTTTTTGCCGGCTTTTTCTCAATTGATGAAACTCTATAGCTTGCTCCAATATTTTGCTTCAGAAATGCCTGCGCTTGTGCTAATGTCTCAAATGCGGTTGCAGTTGTAGCCTTAACAGCCTTGCCTTCAATAGTGGTAAAAACAGCCTGGATTTTATAAGAAGCTACCGGATTAAACGCTTCTATTTCGCGTTCCCGCTCTACCAAAATGCGTACGGAAACAGATTGCACCCGTCCGGCAGACAAGCCGCCTTTTACCTTACGCCACAAAATAGGCGAGAGCTCATAGCCCACCAACCTATCTAGAACACGTCGTGCCTGTTGCGCATCTACCAAGTGCTTGTTGATACTCCGCGGATGCGCAATGGCATGCTGAATAGCATTCTTGGTGATTTCATGAAAAACGATTCGCTTGGTGTTTGTATCGTCAAGACCTAATTGTTCGGATAAATGCCATGCAATAGCCTCTCCTTCCCTATCCTCATCACTGGCAAGCCATACGGTATCGGCTTTTGTGGCTAGAGCCTTAAGCTCATTCACAACCTTTTTCTTATCACCATTCACTATGTAGTTTGGACTAAAATCACCTTCAACATCTACGCCTAATTCTTTTGATGGCAGGTCGGCAATATGACCGTAGCTAGACACAACTTTAAACTTTTCACCCAAAAACTTCTCTATAGTTTTGGCTTTTGCGGGTGACTCTACGATGACTAAATTCTCGGGCATTGACAAATTTTTCGAAACAAAAGTAGAAGAATTTATGGTTTGTAAAAATTGTGCTGCAAATAATTTTATTTGTTTTAGCGTCTGATGCGCAAAACTCAAGTCATAAAATCCAGTTCATTTTTATCAATAATATTTTTGCTGTGTTGTTATATTTGAACAAATTTTTAAAATGAATCTATTGCTTGAACCTTGGCCGTGGTATATTGGTGGTCCTGCCATTGCAGCCGTACTGTTTTTATTGCTTTTTTCAGAGAAAAATTTTGGCATGTCCTCCAACCTCCGTACACTTTGTGCTATGGCTGGTGCGGGTAAAAAAACTGCATTTTTCAATTACGAATGGAAAAACTACCGTTGGAATTTAGTGGTAGCACTAGGTGCGGCTACAGGCGGGTTTTTTGCGGCAAACTATATGACAAGTGATGGTGTTGGAGCAATTCATCAAGATGTGGTGGTCAAGCTTAACAACATGGGAGTTGAAGGCGCAGGAGAAGATTTTATGCCAGATGTATTTTTTAGCAATGAGGCACTATCCAACCCAAAAACACTGGCGCTACTTGCCCTAGGCGGTTTTTTAATTGGATTTGGAACACGTTACGCTGGCGGATGTACTTCAGGACACGCCATTTCGGGTCTTAGTAATTTGCAATTGCCCTCGCTCATTGCCGTTATTGGGTTTTTTATTGGCGGGCTGCTTATGAATCACTTTATTTTACCTTATTTACTATGAAAAGAATAGTACTCTACTTTGGCATCGGAATCCTTTTTGGAATCATTATGATTAAGTCCGAAGCTGCTTCGTGGTTTCGTATCT
>JBMYLU010000120.1:0-3105 GCA_049596595.1 Flavobacteriaceae bacterium
ACGCAATAAATGCTTTGTGAAAGCGTTATATCTGTAAAATGTTTTTTATGGATAAACTGTACACGCTTGCTTCAACCAAGAACCTCCCGACTCCAAAAAAAGTGACACTTGATGTGATTTTACAGTTTGCAGCTTCCTATGAAACCTTACGTACAAAAAACGGTAGGGTTGAGTATGTTGCAAACTAAAAACCGTGCTTTTTTAAGATACTTTTTCTTCCCACGGTTTGGGTGATGCTGTCTTTTGAAATATCCCAACCTCGGGCAGGACAATACTCTCGTCCATACCAAATGATTTTCAAATGCAGGTCGTTCCACTTTTCTTTGGGGAATAGCCGCTTGGCATCACGTTCGGTTTGCACGACATTTTTTCCATTCGAAAATCCCCATCGGTACATGAGCCGATGAATATGTGTATCTACTGGGAAAGCAGGAACGCCAAACGCCTGTGCCATCACCACACTAGCTGTTTTATGTCCAACGGCTGGTAGGGCTTCAAGTGCCTCAAAATTTTGCGGTACTTCTCCATTGTGTTTCTCAATAAGGATTTTGGATAAGCCATGTATGCCTTTTGATTTCATTGGAGACAAACCAACAGGTTTAATAATTTCTCGTATTTCTTCTACGCTCAGCGTTACCATGTCATACGGATTATCGGCTTTGGCAAAAAGCAACGGTGTAATTTGGTTTACACGTACATCGGTGCTTTGTGCAGATAACAATACCGCAATCAAAAGCGTGTAGGGGTCTTTGTGGTCGAGTGGAACGGGAATAGTGGGGTACAATTCCTCAAGTTTTTGAATGACAAAAGCAACTTTTTCGGCTTTATTCATTTTTGTATTTTTATATCCTAAAAATATAAAAAATGCTACAAGAAGGAAATCAAATGCCTGCATTTTCAGGCGTAAATCATTTGGGAGAACCCGTAAGCCACACCGACTTCACAGGAAAGAAGCTAATCGTGTTTTTTTATCCACGTGCCAACACACCCGGTTGTACGGCTGAGGCGTGCAATTTGAGCGATAATTACGCTGCACTTCAAGCCGAGGGCTATGAATTGTTGGGCGTGAGTGCCGATTCGGTTAAAAAGCAAGCAAATTTTGCTGAAAAATTCAACTTCCCTTTTCCGCTATTGGCAGATGAAGACCATGTTGCCATTAAAGGCTTTGGCGTGTGGGGACCTAAAAAATTTATGGGAAAAGAATTTGATGGGATCCATCGTACCACTTTTGTAATTGACGAAACAGGAACCATTGTGCGTGTCATTAAAAAGGTGAGAACAAAGGACCACGCGGCACAAATTCTTGAAGGCTAGTATTACCTTTTAGGCGGTTTGTACCCAAATAGCTTTTTAGCTTTTATAAGTTTTGAAACTCCGGGGGGTAGTTTACTTTCCCAACCTTTTACTCCTGTCTGAATTTGTTCAATGACATCTTTGGAGTAAATTTTCATATCGTCTGTACTGTAATCCAAAATATCCACAACCTTATCGTTGTACTTAAAGAAGTTATAGAGTTCCTTAATTCTTGGATTCACGCGCAGATTGCTGCTATTGATAATAGAACCGTTTTTTGGGTCTATGATGGGGTAGAGGTATACCTTAAGATTTTTGAAAAACAACTTGCCAAAGGCTTCCAAAATGCCACCGCTTAGGTGTCGGTAGTATTTTTCGTTAAAGATTTCAATAAGGTTGTTTACCCCCATGGTTAGGCGAATTTTCTTTTTGGTGTATTCAGAGAAATATTCCACTAACTGATAGTATTCTTTAAAATTCGAAATCATCACGGTTTGTCCAAGGGAGCACAACAGTTTTGCCCTGTCCATAAAGTCTTCTTCGTCAATTTGCCCAGTAGACATCAGGTTAGAAAGTGTAATTTCAAAAAGGACAAGTGTTTTCTCGGGGTCAGAATCGGCTTCTTTTTCAAAAATGGTTAACGATTTTTGATACATATCCACATTTACCTTAGTAACAGGTCTAAAGCTACCCCGCAATGCGATGATATTTTTCTTATACAACTCTCTAGCCGGCAACAAATTATTGCCATCTGGACCAAACATTACAGCATCGGTCATGCCCAGCCGGACAAGCTCCAAACTCAACAAGCGGTTGTCAATGTCTTTAAATAACGGACCTGTAAAATTGATGGTGTCAATTTCGATAGCTTCTCTGTCAATATGATCAAAAAGGTATTGCAGCATTTTTTTGGGACGGTCATTTTGGTAAAACGCACCGTAAATCAAATTTACTCCCATTACCCCAAGTGACAGTTGCTGCGCTTTGGCATCGTTTTCTTTAAACCGAACGTGTGTAGTAATCATAGAGTAGGGTTCATCGGGTTTTGTTTGGAACTTAATTCCCATCCAGCCGTGACCCTTATAGCGTTTTGCAAAGTCGATAGTGGTTACCGTATTGGCATAGGTGAAAAAGAGTTTGTTTTGGTTTTTTGTGCGGTCAATACGTTTTTCCAACAACCCCATTTCCCAGTCAAGCATTTTATTTAGCCTAGACTCGGTTACATACCTGCCATCATCTTCGCGCCCATAAATGGCATCACTAAAATCTTTGTCATAGGCACTCATGGTTTTGGCAATAGTCCCCGAAGCACCACCACATCTAAAAAAGTGACGTGCTACTTCTTGTCCTGCACCTATTTCGGCAAAGGTGCCGTAAATGTTTTCATTGAGATTGATGCGAAGTGCCTTTGCTTCTAGCGAAGGGGTGTTTTCGAAAGGTTGATCGCCGGCGAGCGCTATGGGCATGATGGTAATTTTTCTCAAAATTATAAAACTTATTCGCACGATTGTGCATCATTCGCTTAATTTTGTGATGTGGCAATGAAAATTCACTTTTTAGGCACAGGTACTTCGCAAGGCATTCCGATTATTGGAAGCACGCACCCTGTATGCTTAAGCGATAACCCCAAGGACAATCGCTTGCGTTCTTCGGTTTGGGTACAATGGGATGATGTAGGTTTTGTAATTGATTGTGGACCCGATTTTAGGCAGCAAATGCTCGCTTCGCAATGCCCCAAAATAGATGCGCTTTTATTTACCCACGAACACGCGGACCATACCGCTGGACTTGACGACATCAGACCCTTTGTCT
>JBMYLU010000120.1:3115-3450 GCA_049596595.1 Flavobacteriaceae bacterium
CCTAGCAAAACGCTTCGATTATATTTTCTCCGATGAAAATAAATATCCTGGCGCACCCTCAGTAAGCCCTATCGAAATCAACCCTCAAAAGCCTTTTGATTTTGCGTCTAAAACTGTTATGCCTATCGTAGTTACGCACTATGGTCTTGAAGTATTAGGATATCGACTTGGAGCTTTTGCTTATATCACGGATATGTTTTCTATGGATGATGCCGAGCAGAAAAAATTAGATGGAGTAGGAGTATTGGTTGTAAATGCCCTGCGTGTAGAACCGCATCCTTCTCATTTGCATTTGGAAGCTGCTATTGCTTTTGCACAGCGTATAGGTGCAAAAC
>JBMYLU010000121.1:0-3392 GCA_049596595.1 Flavobacteriaceae bacterium
CGGAATTGGTCGACGCGCTGGATTCAAAATCCAGTGCTGGCAACAGCGTGTGGGTTCGATTCCCACCCAAGGTACTTTATAAACCCGCAACCTAAGTTGTGGGTTTTTCTATACGGGATCAGATTTCCCCAAATCCATAAACACAAAAATATTTTCTCCTTTTTTAGCGCTACGGTAGCTGTAATTTGACAACGCTTTGTAGAATGAATTCGAGCATCCCTTTCGCAACCTATCGTGAAGCTCAATTATTAATAGGCTAGTTTTGGGCAACCACTTTTCATAATTACTTTCAAACAATTCTTTTTCAGAGCCTTCAATATCAACCTTTAAGATATCAATATGGGTTAGACCAAATTGTTTCATAATACCATCAATGGTATATCCTTTTACTGTTTCTTTGGATGCTGTTTCAGATTCACTAACCATAAATCCCCAGTGCCCTAAACCAACGTCATCAATTAAAAGGTTGGCAGCACGTTTCCAAACACCTCCTTTAATGCAAAAAATGTCATTATAATGTGCTGTGTTTTTCATTAGCAGTTCAAAGTTAGATTCTTCAGGTTCAATGGATATTATTTTAGCGTCTGGAAATTGGTTTTTAAAATAAACCGATCCAAGTCCAATATTTGCTCCACAGTCGAGGATTACTTTTGGGTGTAGCGAATGATTCATTTCATACTCACAATCAATAAATACCTGTTGAAGCGTTGACAAGTCCGAGGTTTTGCTTCGTAGAAATATCGGGAAGGGAAATTCACGGTATGAAAACCTGATGGGATTATTACGCTTAAAAACCATTTTAAATAAGAGTAAAACACCTGGAAAACCAAATCTTTGGTAGTATCGCGCAATTTTTTTTATAAGCCGAAGAGGTTTTATCATGTAGACCTAAACAGTATTATTTAACAGAATTTGATGTTATGCGCAGCATTTTTTCGATGCCTAATATACGCATCCTTTTTCGGCTCAAATTAAAAAATCTGTATTTGCGTTTTTGGATTTATTACACTGCCTTAAGCACATGGGTTACGATTCCCCAAATGATAAGCTCGTTTTCTTCGGTTACTTGCAGGGGTTTATACTGTGCGTTTTCGGGCATTAGCCACACACAGTCTTTGTCCACTTTTAGGCGCTTTACGGTAAATTCTCCGTCTACAAAGCACACGGCAATTTTGCCGTCTGTGGGCTCAAGGCTACGGTCTATAACCAACAAGTCGCCGTCGTCCAGTCCGGCACCTACCATGGACTGCCCCGCTACGCGGGCGTAAAAAGTAGCTGCCTCATTTTTGACCACGGCTTTGTCTAGACTAATACGTACTTCTTTAAAATCGTCTGCTGGCGAGGGAAACCCTGCCGAAATACCTTCCTCGGCAAGCCATACATCGGCTTTGTTGCTGGTGTCGGGGCTGTAAAAATGCAGGGTAGTGGTGCTTTTCATCGTACGGTAATAATATCGTTAATATCGGTGGTGTAGCGCGGTGACAAATGCGCTTGCTTCATCTTAAAGGTGCGACGCAAGTCTTGGTTGGCGAGCTTTATTTTGTGCGGACCATATTTGCGGTGCAATTGGTCAATGCGGTGCATCAGTGCATCGTGGCGGGCATCTTCCTTGTCAAACAGCGTGAGTTGTTGTGTGCTTTTGGGCACAATTCCCGTAACCATAACCCCCGCTTTTTTGTATTGAATGCCTTCTTTATAGATGCGCTCTAACCCTTTTAGCGCATAGGTGCTTAGCGTCAAACTCGATTGCGAAGCAAACGGCATCGTTAGCAGCGTGCTGTTACGGTATTGCGGCAAATCGGGCATAAACGGGTTGCTGCGCACAAACACATACACGGCATGGCAACTACTGCCCTGCTGCCGTAATTTTTCGGCGCAGAGGGTGGCGTAGGTTGAGATGCGTTCGCGCAACTCCTCGTAAGAATCAATGAGGGATTCAAAACTGCGGGTGGTGGCAATGGCTTTTTTGGGCGAAGGGGTCAGTTCCATGGGAATGGTGGCGGTTCCTTCTAGGTCTTTTTTTAGCCGAAGCCCTACCACGCTCATGTATTTACGCACCCAATCGTCCGAAAGCTGGGTGAAATCATAGGCGGTTTGCACGTTGTTAAATGCCAGTCGGCGCGCGTGCTGCCGCCCGATGCCCCACACATCGGCAATGGGGAGCCACTTTAAGGCTTTGATGCGTTTTTCCTCGGAGTCAATCACGTATACGCCCTTGGTTTTTTCGGCAAATTTTTTGGCGATGCGGTTTGCTATTTTGGCAAGTCCTTTGCTTGGTCCTAAGCCGATGCTTACGGGCATCCCCGTCCATTTGCGTACGCGCTTGCGCATTTGTTGCGCATAGGCTTCCATGTCGTAGTGCTGAAACCCATCGAAATGCAAAAAGGCTTCATCAATGCTATAGACTTCTACCTCGGGCGTAAATTGCCTAAGCACGTCCATTACGCGCTGACTCATATCGCCATACAAGGGGTAGTTTGACGAAAAAACCTTGACGTTATGCTGCCGAAAAAAAGACGAAAATTTGTGTGCGGGCGCGCCCATGGGCAGTCCAAGGGCTTTGGCTTCGTTACTGCGCGCAATCACACACCCGTCATTGTTGGACAAAATCGCAATAGGCTTGCCTTCTAATGTGGGTTGAAAAATGCGCTCGCACGAAGCGTAAAAGTTGTTACAATCGACTAAAGCAAACACATTCAAAACTACATTTTTTTACTATATCTAAATAAACTTTTTTTTCAACCAAAACATACTCCAATACAGACAAATGCAGTACATTTGTCTTGTACAATTGCCTTCGATGGACAAGTTTTCGTTTCTCAATGCAGCCCATACGGCGCATTTTGCACAGCTCTACGACCAATACCTCATCAACCCGGATAGTGTAGAGCCCAGTTGGCGTGCTTTTTTTCAGGGGTTTGACTTTGGTATCGAAAATGGTGCTGAGTTCGCCGATGCGGAAGTGCCTGAAAATGTATTAAAGGAGTTTCAGGTGGTTAAACTCATCGACGGCTACCGCGGTAGTGGGCATTTATTTACCCG
This sequence comes from Flavobacteriaceae bacterium, assembly GCA_049596595.1. GTDB lineage: Bacteria > Bacteroidota > Bacteroidia > Flavobacteriales > Flavobacteriaceae > UBA7446. The sequence goes on from JBMYLU010000121.1 coordinate 3,043, forward strand.
AACCAACCCTGTTCGTGAGCGTAGAAAATACAAGCCTACTCTTGCTATTGAAAACTTCGGTCTTTCGCACAACGACTTACACACCGTATTCTCGGCAGGAGAAATTATTGGGATCGGTCCAGCGACCCTTGCCGATATTATTGTGCATTTGGAGCGCATTTATTGTGAGTCCATTGGGTTGGAGTATATGTTTATCCGACATCCGCAACGTGTAAACTGGATTCAAAAGTGGATCAATAAAAACGGCAATCACCCCAATTTTAGCGCTGACGAGAAAAAGCATATCCTTAAAAAATTAAATGAGGCGGTTACTTTCGAAAGTTTTTTGCATACCAAATATGTGGGACAAA
>JBMYLU010000122.1:0-3389 GCA_049596595.1 Flavobacteriaceae bacterium
TGAATTGGTTTCTTTTGATTTTAAGGAATTAAAATAGGTGTTGTTGGTGTTGTATGATTGCAATCCGACTGTTATGCCAGCTTCGTTAAATGAGAAAACTGTTGAAGATGCGGGATTGTTGCTTATGGCAGACAAATCTCCACCCAATGCCCCAAAAGCACCAGCCAAGGCTTGGTAGCGCGACGAGCCGTGAAGCTCTTCTGTGGTGTAGTGTAGAATTTCACTCAATTCTTGTGCGGGTAGAAGCCCGCCTGATAGGATGCAAAATAGCATCCAAATGTTACTAGTTATCTTTTTCATAATATTATCTTCTTCTTGATGAACTGCTTCTCGATGAGCCACTACTCCTTGAGGGGCTACTCGTTGTTCGGGTAGGTGTTGAACTTCTATAACTGTTGTTAGACCTAGAAGACGAACTCCTGTACCCAGAATTGTCATTCCTTGTCGTAGATCTATTGTTGGAATAGTTTCTGTCAGCGTTGTATGAGTTGTTTTGCGACTGATTTGTGTTAGTACGTCTATTATCCGAATTATAACGACGCGTAGTGGTTCTACTTGGCGTTTGATTTCGAGCGCTTACTCCTTGTCTGCTTTGCGATGTAGTAGACGTACTATTCCTTTGCGCATCGCTAGTTGTGGTAGTCCTTGTTGAGCTTCGCGCTCTTGTTCTGTTGCCCGTAACTGCAGTATTATTGTTGACGCTTCTTGCACTTCTGCTTGGGGTATAGTTACGTGAAATTGTTCTTGAGCCGTTTAACCTACTGTAAATAGGTCCATTATTATAAACCCTACGGTTGTAATATCTGTCCCAATACGGAGTGACTGGTGGGGGGTAATATCCCCAACGATCCCAGCGATTCCAACGGTTCCAATAGGGATAGCGATAGCCCCAGCGATAGGGGTTGTAATAGGGATTATGGAAGTGGTCAAAGGTAAAATACCATGGATGGTAGTTGTAACCCCAAAAGGCAGAACGGCCATAAGCAAAAGGCGCATCGTACCAGCCCCAGCCCCAGTTCCAACCAAATGGGCGGTTGTAAATGATGTTTACATTTATTTGCTCTGCTTGATCACCCCAAGAACCATGCGCTTGATAATTTCCTGCACTTGTTTCATCAGGCATTGGGTTTTGATATTGTTCAGGATTTGTAAAAATGTAATCGTTTGAAACCCCCTGTGCCGCTTTGTCTGCAAAATAGTTTTTATAATAGGTGCCGTTTTGTTGCTGTGGTGCTTGTTGCGGTACTGCTACTTCTTGACGTGGCTGAGGTTTGGGAGCTTCACCATAAATGCCATCTTCGTAATACGAAACGGTTTGATAACCACTACACCCCACAACTAGCATAGCTGAAAAAATTACGAAAGCGATGTGTGAATTTTTGGTTTGCTGTGGTGTGTAAATAGTTCTCATGGCGGAAACATTTAATTAACTCTCAAATTTAAGTAGTTTTGCACTACAACTTACAAAAATCAAAAGTTGTGCCAAACTATGGGGAAGCATTTAACACCTCGTGCAGAGGACTATTCAAAATGGTATAATGAATTGGTGGTAAAAGCCGACTTGGCAGAAACCTCTGCTGTGCGTGGCTGTATGGTTATCAAGCCCTATGGATTTGCCATTTGGGAGCGTATGCAAGCTATTTTGGATAAAAAATTTAAAGAAACAGGGCATAGCAATGCCTATTTTCCACTTTTTGTGCCAAAAAGCCTATTTGAAGCAGAGGAACAAAACGCCGAAGGTTTTGCTAAAGAATGTGCGGTAGTCACGCACTATCGCTTAGAAAATGACCCCGATAAGGCGGGTAAACTACGAGTAGACCCTAAAGCAAAATTGGAAGAAGAGCTTATCGTTCGCCCAACAAGTGAGGCAATCATTTGGAATACGTACAAAAACTGGATACAATCCTACCGCGATTTACCCATTCTGCTAAACCAATGGGCAAATGTGGTACGCTGGGAAATGCGTACACGTTTGTTTTTGCGTACTGCCGAATTTTTATGGCAAGAAGGGCATACTGCTCATGCTACAGAAGCTGAAGCATTGGAAGAGGCAAAAAAAATGAACGCTGTTTATGCCGATTTTGTAGAAAACCACATGGCAATCCCTGTAATTCAGGGGGTTAAATCGGCATCGGAGCGATTTGCAGGTGCTGTTGAAACCTATTGTATTGAAGCATTGATGCAAGACGGAAAAGCTTTACAAGCTGGAACCTCACACTTTTTGGGGCAGAATTTTGCTAAAGCCTTTGATGTGAAGTTTGCTACCAAAGAAGGTGGATTGGAACATGTTTGGGCAACCTCTTGGGGGGTTTCCACACGCCTTATGGGCGCACTTATTATGACACACAGCGATGATAACGGTTTGGTGTTACCTCCCGAGCTGGCACCGCATCAGGTAGTGATTGTACCCATTTACCGAAGCGATGAAGAACACGAAGCGGTGGAAAAGGCGGTTGCGCCTATTGTTGAGCAATTGCAAAAAGCCGATATCAGGGTGCATTTTGACAACCGCGATACGCATAAACCCGGTTTTAAATTTAACGAATACGAGCTAAAAGGCGTTCCGCTTCGTATTGGTCTTGGACCGCGCGATGTAGCAAATGGTACGGTAGAGTTGGCGCGAAGAGATACACTGTCCAAAAAAAGTGTAGCACAGTCTGATTTGATAAGTGAAATCAAAACAACGCTTGAAGATATTCAAGTTGCCATGTTCGAACGCGCCAAGGATTTTAGAGCGAAACACACCACGGCAGTAGATACTTTTGAAGAATTTAAACAAGTTTTAGCGACCAAAGGAGGCTTTATATCGGCGTTTTGGGACGGCACCGAAGCCACGGAAACGGCAATTAAAGAAGCTACCAAAGCCACCATTCGTTGTATTCCGCTAGAGGGGAAAGCCGAAAATGGAAGTTGTGTATACTCTGGAAAACCGGCTACGCAACGGGTGCTTTTTGCTAAAGCCTATTAAAGAAAAATATATGTTGCAAGTTTGTTTGGTATCATATAAATTTGCACCTCGTTTAAAACAAACGGCCCGTTCGTCTATCGGCTAGGACGCCAGGTTTTCATCCTGGTAAGAGGGGTTCGATTCCCCTACGGGCTACAAAATATAAAGTATGGCAAATCATAAATCCGCCTTAAAAAGAATTCGTTCAAACGAAACCAAGCGTCAGCGTAACCGCTTTCAGCACAAAACAACGCGTAACGCTATCCGTGATTTTAAAGCATTAGAAAAGAAAAAAGATGCTGAAAAGAAATTACCCCTTGTAGCTTCTATGATTGATAAGTTGGCTAAGAACAACATCATTCATGCAAACAAGGCTGCTAACCTAAAATCTAAACTCGCAAAGCACACATGAACAAAAATCCTAATCCCATTCGAGAGAGCA
>JBMYLU010000123.1:0-3375 GCA_049596595.1 Flavobacteriaceae bacterium
AAACACAATAGTTTTTTCTGCTTTAGACGTTACTTTTTCAAAAACATATCTTGCAGCAAAAGAAAGCGAAGACCCCAAGCCCAAAGAAGGAAAAAATCCTTTTGATTTATTTGAAGAGACTACGTTCATGGTTGCCGAATTTCCTGCAATTACTTTTTTTTCATGTGAAATAATGAATACATTTCACAATGATTTTTCTGTCTGTGAAGTAATAAAATCTTTAGATTCTCCACCCCCCGAAATGGTTTAGGTATACTATCAAGTCCCAAGTCTAAAATAAAATATTTACCTAAAACAAAATTTAATGAAAAATTCATTCGTTCATATTAAGGGCGATATTTTTGGTGGTCTTACTGCCGGTATCGTAGCGCTTCCCTTGGCACTTGCATTTGGAGTATCCTCTGGACTAGGACCCACAGCAGGGCTTTACGGCGCCATATTTTTAAGTTTTTTTGCTGCTCTTTTGGGTGGTACGAATACGCAAATTTCCGGACCTACCGCCCCAATGACTGCGGTAAGTATGGTCATTATTAGTACACTCATTGCTGCTAATGATGGCAGTGTGGAAAAGGCACTTCCAATTATTTTAGCCGTTTTTATGCTTGCGGGCCTCATGCAAGTGGGTCTAGGCTTTTTAAAGCTTGGAAAATATATTCGCTATATCCCGTATCCTGTGGTTTCTGGTTTTATGACCGCCATTGGGCTTATTATTTTAATTACGCAGTTGCTTCCCGTTTTAGGCTACTATGCTAAGGAGGACACCGCCTATGTTGAGACATTTAAACCTCAAGCAGAGGCTATTATTTTGAGCAATATTCTCGCAGAAGAAGCAGGTGAAGGACTGCTTGTTTTGGAAGATTTTTCGGAGACGGTTTCAAGAGGTGAAGCCATAACCCAAGCACAAATTTTAGAAGAATCTCAAACCCTTGCTGCTAAAAATGCTTCGGGGGTTTTGGGAGCTTTGCGTGTGTTGCCCAGCGCACTTAAACATATTAGTTGGATTGAATTTTTATTAGCACTCGGTACCATTTTTATCATATATGGATTTAAGCGCATTACCACCGCTGTACCCAGTACATTGGTTGCTTTGGTGGTCATGACGGGCGTTGCTGTACTTTTTGTCCCCGAATATCGTCCGATAACTGCTATTCCTCAAGGATTCCCGATTCCGAAATGGGAAGTGTTTACGGAACTTAGTTTGGTTCAGCTAACGCCTTATGTTTTTACGGCGTTAACCCTTTCACTTTTGGGTGCTATTGACTCTTTGCTCACAAGTGTTGTGGCTGATAACATGACCAAAACACGCCATAAACCCAACAAAGAATTGATTGGTCAAGGTATTGGAAATAGTATTTCTGCATTTTTTGGAGGTATTCCAGGTGCAGGAGCGACTATTCGTACGGTTGTAAATATCAATTCGGGTGGTAAAACTCGCATTTCAGGAATGATTGCCGGTTTGGTGTTGCTATTGATTTTATTGTTATTTAGCAATGCAGCTTCAACAATTCCTGCAGCAGTACTCGCTGGAATCCTTGTTACCGTCGGAATTGGCGTAATGGACTACAAAGGATTACGTGCTATTCCATCACTTCCTAGAGATCTAAAAATAGGTAAACTAGGCATTAGTTCGGAGGTTGTAGTGATGTTAGCGGTAATGTTGCTTTCTACCTTTTGGAATTTGGTATATGCCGTAGGTATTGGTTTAGTGGTTGCCTCGTTAATGTTTATGAAAAAGATAGGGGATCTTACTGAAAGTCAGTCCGAAGTTTCCACAGGGAGCAAAGAAAAACTTTGGGAAGACGAAACGGCTCACCCTGTGCTTAAAAGTGATAAGATTGCGATTAAGCATATCAACGGACCACTTTTCTTTGGTTCAACGGATGGATTTAGTAGGTTAGCAAAAGAAATACCAAAAACTGCCGAGCGGGTGTTGTTCCGTTTTGATAGAATGGAGTATTTAGACCAATCGGGTCTTTATGCCCTTGAAGATTTACTGGTAGACTTAAGCAATGAAGATAAAACCGTTTATTTTATACACTTGCCTAAGCAACCACGTTATATGATGGAGCGTATTGGTTTGGTGCCAAGATTGGTTCCAACTGATAACATTTTTGATGAACTCTCTGATTTTCTAAAACATATTAACTCACTTAAAAAATAACATAATTATGAGAAAAGATACCTTAACTGCAGAAGCACAAGCGCAGCTATCACCAGAGGCTGTGCTTGAAAATTTAAAATCTGGTAATGCGAATTATACGAGTGATTCTCTTACACAAACAGACAATAGTAGCTTGCGCACTGCTTGTGTTTCGGGTCAAGCCCCTCAGGCAATTGTCCTCTCCTGTATCGATTCACGTGTGGTAGTAGAAGAGGTTTTTGATCAGGCTTTGGGGGATGTTTTTGTGGCGCGTGTGGCTGGTAACTTTGTTAATACAGATATTGTAGCCAGTATGGAGTATGCATGTAAGGTTGCCGGAAGTAAGCTTATTGTAGTCCTTGGCCATGAAGGGTGTGGCGCTGTAAAAGCAGCTTGCGATGGCGTTGAACTAGGAAATATCACTGCCTTATTGTCTAATATTCAGCCTGCGGTTGATGCTGTAAAATCAGATGTTGAAGGTCCGCATAATAGCGGAAATGCAGTCTTTGTTAACGCTGCTATTGCCGAAAATGTACAGCATACGATAGCCGAAATTCGAAGTATGAGTCCAATTTTGGCTGAGCTTGAAGATGCAGGTGATATTGCCATCAAAGGTGGTGTTTATCAGCTCGGAAGTGGCGAAGTTCGCTGGCTATAGCTGATTTGGCTTATATGTATATCATAAAAGCACCTTCGGGTGCTTTTTTTGTGGAGGACAAGGGAGTGAAGTCGAACTATTTTGAGGAGGATTTACTACATATGACAAACTTACAATCTCACTTCGATTTGAATGTTCTTAACATTGACTAAAGTAATTTTACAGCTGTAATATTATCTCATAATTATATTATCTAGCATCAACTATTATTGTTGTTAAATTTGAATTTTTAAAATAATTTGATGTCCAAATTTTTCCTGTTGCTAGCTATAGGTTTTAGTTATGCTCAATCCCCAACTGAAAATGCCGTATTAAAAGAGGCTGAGCGAAGAAATATAGTTACTGTTGATCAGGCGTTAAAAACGCTTAAAGAAAATGGTATTTCTGAAAGTCAAGCTAGAATAATAGCTAGAGAGAAGGGCATTAGTTTTGATGAGTTTCTCAATACTAATTTTAAGCAAGTTAGTGGCGTTGGCAAATCAGCCACCTCCAACGACCCAGATAGCACAGTACTAATATCCAACAATGAAGGCGTTGTTAAAGAATCAACACCAATGAAAGTCGAGTCTCCAAAAAA
>JBMYLU010000124.1:0-222 GCA_049596595.1 Flavobacteriaceae bacterium
TAAAGTGCTATTTTTGCATACGATGAAATTTTTTGCCAAACGTGCGGTAGCGCACCAGCTTAACGCGTTAAAAAATCGCACGGCTTACAAGCCGAAAGCGATACGGAGTTTGGTATTTATTCATGATACTGATTTGGACATTACAGAAGCCCAATTTGAACAGATGTGCCGTTTGTTTTCTACCGAATTTGATGTTGTAGAGCACATACATTACAACATCAA
>JBMYLU010000124.1:232-3346 GCA_049596595.1 Flavobacteriaceae bacterium
CACATTTGCACCTTCAAAGTTTGGATTGGCGAGGACGTATTACAGCAGACGACCTTTTGTTTGTTTTGGGACAGCATTATGATGTCGCTGTTCATTTTGTAGGTCACGTTACCCTGCCGTTGCTGTCATTTTCATCACTACTTAATGCGTCGTTCCGCATAGGGCCTTCAACTTTAGATAACCGACTCAACGATTTGGTGCTGCCCCCTAAGTTGGATTTCGGATCTTATTTTTCAGATTTAAAACAATATTTTAAAAAAATTAATCCAAATGACCAAGCTTAAAGGGGCATCAACTGGAGTGGCTGTTATTACGCCATTTACACAAGACGGTTCTGTTGATCACGACTCACTTTCGGGTATTATCAACTTTCTAATCGAAAACGACGTGGATTTTCTTGTTGCTTTAGGTACAACTGGAGAGTCAGTTGCCCTGAGTTTGGAAGAGAAAAAGGAAGTATTCGCCACATTTGTACGCGTGGTCAACCAACGCGTTCCTTTAATTATGGGTCTTGGAGGGAACAACACACAAGCCTTGGTCGAGGAATTTAAATCGATAGACACCACAGGGTTTGATGCCATTCTCTCAGTTACTCCTTACTATAATCGTCCTTCCCAAGAGGGATTATACCAACACTATATGGCTTTGGATGCTGCAACAAAACTCCCCTTGATTTTATACAACGTTCCGGGTAGAACCGGTGTGAATATGACAGCAGCAACAGCCTTGCGTTTGGCGAATGATGCTAAAAATATTATTGGGGTCAAAGATGCAAGTGGTGACCTTTCTCAGGGAAAGGAAATAATTACGCATGCTCCAAAAGGTTTTCTGGTACTTTCAGGCGATGATGAATCCGCAATTGAGCTAACGCTTCTAGGTGGTGCAGGAGTTATATCTGTAGCTGCTGGAGGATTCCCCAAAACATTTAGTGCAGGAATAAAGGCTGCTTTAGAAGGTGACGAAATTACGGCTCAACGCATTGCAAACCTCCTGCTGCCTGTGATTGAGTTGTTGTTTAAGGAGGGTAACCCAGCGGGCATAAAAGCCGTATCAAAACTTAAAAATCTTTCCAACGATACGGTCAGACTTCCTCTCGTTAAAGCATCTAATGAGTTGACAGCGGCACTAAAGCCTTTTGTGGAGCAGTTAGATTAAACACAATTCCCATTCGAACACCAAGAGTGTTATGCCCAGAGTTAGGGAATTTCAAGTCTAGATTTGATTCGTGACGAATTGCCAATGTGTTGCTAAGCCATGTGTTCTTAGACAATTTGATTGCAATTCCTAACCCTATGTTGTCTGAAAAAGCAAAACCTTGAGCTAGCCGTTCGGTTTCTTGAGACACCCACATGGGACCTAATGCAGCATAGGCGAATAGCCGTGTTTTTGGACAAATTGGGTAAGATGCTTCTGTTGCAATGTGAAATGCGACTTGATGAATGTCTTTCTTCTTCATCATATTTTGCTGAAAATCAACAGGAAAATGTTTAAAATACGTAGTGGTTGTAAACCATTTATTCAACAGTTGGTGCGTTGACTTAAAATATCCAACTTCTGCAAGTAGACTGAAAGCTATCTTTTTGTGGCGGATTTTCATTACTTCAATATGACCAATAACAGTACCTTGTTCATAGAAATAATCGGGTAGGTTAAAGGGTTTGGTTTGTTGCGTGCCATAGCCTAGCTGCACGCCCCAACGGAGTGTTTCGGTGTCTTTTTGGGCATGTCCAATGAATGGTAAAAGAAAAAATAAAAACAGCAAAAAACAGGCGCGCAAAACAGTATTAGGTATGTGATTAGATTTAGCTAAATTTGTGGGCATGAAAGTACCAAATTATTTATTTACCACAATCCTAATTTTATGTATCGGTTGCAGCGATTATCAAAAAGCACTTAAGAGTGAAGATGTAGCTGTTAAAAACAATCTGGCTGTTGAACTCTACGAACAAGGAAAGTATAGAAAAGCAGCTCAGTTATTTACACAATTAAAAGAGCTTTACAGAGGAAAGCCACAGGCTGAGCGCATTGTGTTTTTCTATGCCAATTCGTTATTAGAAACCCGAAATTATATTTTGGCAGCTTACGAATTTGAAACGTTTGTTAGAGCCTATCCTAAGAGTCAAAAAGCCGAAGAAGCCTCTTTTTTGATGGCATATTCCCATTATAAAATATCGCCTAACTTTAGCTTGGATCAGACAGACACGTATGAAGCTTTAGACAAAATACAAGAATTTATAGACAAATACCCCAGTAGTGAGCGCATGGAACAAGCCAATGCGATGGCTCAAGAACTGCGCATAAAAACAGAACGAAAGGGGTTTGAAATTGCAAAGCAATACAATACCATTCGAGATTACAAAGCTTCAATAAAAGCATTAGATAATTTTATTGCAGACAATCCAGGAACTAGCTACCGAGAAGGGGCTTTGTTTGTGCAGTTTACTGCTGCCACAACCCTTGCTATAAATAGTGTTGAATACAAAAAACAGAATAGACTTGAAGATGCCAAGTCAAAGTACGAAAATTTCAAACGTCTTTACCCTGATTCTACCCATATGGAAGACGCCGAGGAAATGATGGAAGATATTGACAAAGAAATCCGTACTTTTGCATCCAATTAATTTTGAACGCATGGATTTAAAACGCACACAAGCCGCCGAAACGACAAAAACATACAACCGTAACGCATTAGATGCCAATACAGACAACATCTACGAAACCATATCTATTTTGGCGAAGCGGGCTGTGCAAATCAATGAGGATATCAAAACAGAGTTGTTTGAAAAATTAGAAGAGTTTGCCACCCCCACAGAAAACTTAGAGGAAATTTTCGAAAATAAAGAACAAATAGAAGTTTCTAAATTCTACGAAAAACTTCCCAAGCCTCACGCTATTGCCATCGAACAATGGCTCCAGGATAAAATTTATTATCGTCACACTGACTTGGATTCAGAATCCTAATCATGTCTATTCTACATGGCAAGCGAATCCTATTAGGAATTTCGGGAAGCATAGCCGCATACAAAACACCGGCTATCGTCCGTCTGCTTGTCAAGGCTGGAGCAACTGTTCAGGTGGTCATGACAAATGCTGCTAAGACTTTTGTTACCCCTC
>JBMYLU010000125.1:0-3305 GCA_049596595.1 Flavobacteriaceae bacterium
CCTGGGAATTTCTGACTGAAGTCATGAAAATTGATAAAAACGACTTGTATGTAACCGTTTTTGAAGGGGATGACGCAGAGGGATTAGCCACGGACAACGAAGCTATCGAATTTTGGAAAGCACATATTGCCCCCGAGCGGATATTGATGGGTTCCAAAAAGGATAATTTTTGGGAAATGGGCGACCAAGGACCCTGTGGACCTTGTTCGGAAATCCATGTAGATATTCGAAGCGCTGAGGAAAAAGCCAAAATTTCAGGTGCAGAACTTGTCAACCAAGACCATCCGCAAGTGGTGGAGGTGTGGAATTTGGTGTTTATTGAATTTAACAGAAAAGCCAATGGCTCATTGGAAAAATTACCCGAGCAGCACGTGGACACCGGAATGGGGTTTGAACGTCTGTGCATGGTAGTGCAAGGAGTGCAATCCAATTACGACACCGATGTGTTTACGCCCCTTATTCGAGAAATAGAAATACGTACGGCTACCACTTATGGTAAAACAGAAGCAACAGATATTGCTATTCGTGTAATTGCCGACCACCTTAGGGCAGTTTCTTTTTCCATTGCCGATGGGCAACTTCCGTCTAATAACGGAGCGGGCTATGTCATTCGTCGAATTTTGCGCCGTGCTATTCGCTACGGATATACGTTTTTAGACCAAAAAGAGCCTTTCATTTTTGCGCTAGTTGATACACTAACCGATCAAATGGGCGAAGCCTTTCCTGAACTCAAAGAGCAGCAAAATCTGATTCAGAATGTTATCAAAGAGGAGGAGCAATCGTTTCTTAAAACCTTGGCACAGGGCTTGGTGATGCTGCAACAGTTGATAGCCTCAAACCAGGGTAAACAACTTTCAGGAGCAAAAGCCTTTGAACTTTACGACACCTTCGGCTTCCCGGTTGACCTTACCGCTCTGATTCTTTCGGAACAGGGAATGACCCTCAACGAGGCAGATTTTACTACCGAAATGGAGCGTCAAAAAGCACGTTCCAGAGCTGCAGCCCAAGTAGAAACCGATGATTGGGTTGAACTCAGAAGTGATACTGAAGAAGAATTTGTGGGCTATGATACGCTCAAAACACCGGTACGCATTGTGCGCTACCGCAAGGTAACAACCAAAAGCAGCACATCGTTTCAACTCGTATTTAACCTAACACCTTTCTATCCCGAGGGAGGAGGACAAGTAGGTGACAAAGGTTATTTGGAGGCACCTAATGGAAATGTAACCTACATCACGGATACCAAGCGCGAAAACAATCTGATTATCCATGTGGTAAATGAACTCCCTGCCGACCTAAACGCTACATTTGCGGCAGTAGTTGATACTCAAAAGCGAGCAGCTACAGCATGTAATCACACGGCTACGCATTTGTTGCACCAAGGGCTTCGTGCCATTTTGGGCGAGCACGTTACGCAAAAAGGGTCTATGGTGCGTTCGGGCTATTTGCGTTTTGATTTTTCACATTTTGCCAAGGTTAGCCCAGACGAACTTACGGCTGTGGAGTCTTTTGTCAATGCACGAATTCAAGAACAAATTGCGTTGGAGGAACACCGAAATATGCCCTATCAGCAAGCTATGGAAAGTGGTGCAATGGCACTTTTTGGTGAAAAATACGGCGATACGGTACGCACCGTCCGCTTTGGCGAATCGATGGAATTGTGTGGCGGAACGCACGTGGCAAACACCTCTGAATTGTGGCATTTTACTATTACTGGCGAAACGGCGGTGGCTTCGGGCATCCGACGTATTGAAGCAGTAACTGCTGATGAGGCTAAAAAATTGGTATACAGTCAAGCGGCTATTGTAGACGAACTGAAAGCCCAACTTAAAAACCCAAAAGATTTGGTGCTATCTGTACAGGCATTACAAGACGAAAACGTCAAATTGCGAAAAGACCTTGAGCAGCTAAACAAGCAGTTGGTGCAGCAATTGATTTCGGACTTGGAAAGTAGTATTACCACAGAAAATGGTATTTCGTATTTGTTCAAAGAGGTAGATTTGGATGCAGCCGGCATGAAAGACGCCTTATTCCAATTGGGGCAAAACCGCACCGATTTGGTAGCCGTGCTGGCAAGCCGAAAAAACAACAAACCCATATTGTCGTGCTATGTTTCTAAACCCCTTGCCGAAAAAGGTAATGTACAAGCCAACGGCATTATCAAGCATATTGGGTCACACATTCAGGGTGGTGGTGGCGGACAGCCGTTTTTTGCTACTGCCGGTGGCAAAAACCCTGATGGTATTGCCAATGCCCTAGCAGCAGCAAAAGCGTTGGTGGTGCAGTAAGTCACTAAGTCTACCGACAGGTTACTGAGTTTACCGAAGTAACCTATTCACTTCCCCCAGGCGGATAGGTTTCCATGATTTCCATTACAAAAGCGTTGATGCGATCTTCCCGTTCTTGCGGGGTTCCTCTACTAAGGGTTCCAGTGCCTTTTCCTTGCCAAATGAGTTTTTTGGTGGTGGCATCAATAAGATCTATGTAGAGTACACCTGTTGTGGAGGTGTTTACGTTATAGGGTCTGTTAAGTCCCCAGCCCCAGCCCCAACCGCCGTAGGGGCCATAAAAAGGATCGCCCCAACCGAGATAGCTATCGCTAACACGAACATTTTTTTCAGCTTTGGTGTGGAAACTTACCAATACGTTAGGGTTCTCAGAAGCAGTAAGCCCTTTAGTAGCAAGCGTATTTTCAAGGGCACGTAACACGCGGCGTTTGTCTAAATCAGAAATTTCAACCTTATCTATCCCAGGTTTAAAAAACGCATAGGTGGTGTGGGTGGTAAAATCAACGCCGGTATCGTAATCGCTACTCACACGAATGGCAGCACAAGACGTAAGAAGTAGGGCAGTTGCAAAGAGAAAAAACCGTTTCATGGTGTCATTTTTCATAAAAATACACAAAAAACATGCCGAAAAACATTGAGGGTTTTTATCTAAACATCAATTATTTTTGGGTATGCTATTGAAGGCTAAAAACCAACCCTTTTATTTACCCGAATTTGCGCAACACGGGTTTTCGGTGCATATCAAGCGCGAGGATAGACTTCATCCCCTTGCTTCGGGAAACAAATGGCGAAAGTTGGTGTATAATTTTGAAGCGTTTCAGCAATCAAATGCGAAAGCACTCCTCACGTTTGGCGGTGCCTATTCCAATCACTTAGCAGCTGTAGCCGCAATGGCAAATCATAAAAACATATTGGCTATTGGTATCGTAAGGGGCGATGAATTGGCACACAAACCTTTAAACCCAACCCTTGAAAAATGCCAACTGACGGCAAAATTTTCCTATCGTTGGAACCATA
>JBMYLU010000126.1:0-3269 GCA_049596595.1 Flavobacteriaceae bacterium
AAATTGGTATTGTTGAGGCAAACATGATGGGCATCGCTGCTGGTATGACTATAGGCGGTAAAATTCCATTTACAGGAACCTTTGCCAACTTCTCTACAGGTCGCGTATATGACCAAATCCGCCAGTCGATAGCCTATTCACACAAAAACGTGAAGATATGTGCTTCACACGCTGGAATAACCCTTGGTGAAGATGGCGCTACGCATCAAATTTTAGAAGATATTGGATTGATGAAAATGCTTCCGGGCATGACAGTAATTAACACTTGTGACTTTGAACAAACCCGCAAAGCCACGCACGCTATTGCAGCACATAACGGACCCGTTTACTTGCGATTTGGACGTCCGAAAATGCCAAATTTCACAGTAGACCTCCCCTTTGAAATCGGGAAAGGAATCCTATTGCAAGAAGGTACAGACGTTACCCTAGTAGCCACTGGGCATTTGGTTTGGGAAGCTCTAGAGGCAGCTAAAATTTTGCATGCGCAAGGTATCAGTGCTGAGGTGATTAACATTCACACCATAAAACCCCTTGACGATGCGCTTATTTTAGAATCGGCGAAAAAGACAGGTGCATTAGTGAGTTGCGAGGAACACAACTTTTTAGGTGGGCTTGGTGAAAGTATTGCGCGGGTGTTGGCTGAAAATCATCCTACGCCACAAGGGGTTATCGCCACGCAAGACACCTTTGGCGAATCAGGAACTCCAGCACAGCTTATGGAAAAATACGGGCTAAATGCTGCAGCTATTGTGCGCAAAGCTCAAGAAGTAATCGCCAAAAAAGCTTAGTCTTTATCTAGATAATCGGGGGTGCCGTCACCGTCAGTGTCATCGGGAGTACCATCCTTATTTTTGTCGTACTCTTCTCGGGTTGGTGTACCGTCATTGTCGTCATCCGTATCCCGATAATTTGGCACGCCATCACTATCGGTATCATCATCAAAATAGCCATCACCATCTACATCCTCAAGGTGCGTAGGAACTGAATCTACATCATGATCGGTGGTGTTATACGTATATAAATCTACTGCAAAAATTAGCGGAGAATAAGCTGGAATTCCCGTCTTTGGTGAATTGTAATACCCTAATGCTGAGGGCATAAACACCGCTGCAGAGCCAAATCCACTAAACGAATAGGTGCCGTCTGTGTTTATGGTCGGCGGAGCCGCTCTTTTGATGTGTGGCATCAGCGCACCAAATCCTTTTACCACATCCAAAGACTCAAACCAAATAGGTGATTTGCTTTCATCAAACTGGTTACGGTTTAACAGCATTCCTTTATAAGACACAAAAACGCTATCAGCAATGGTAGGCGAATTCCCTACCCCTTCTCGTAATGGTAAAATGTAGGCAGTATGGTCGTGATACACGTCGTTATTATCCTTTACCTTCACCGTTATTTCTTGGATTTGGTCAAAAATGGGAATTTTACCCGTTTTTAAACTGTCTAAGGCAAACGTAATGTGCTTATCCTTGTTTGCAGCATTTGCATAATCTTCATGGTTATATGACCACCGTTTCATAAAAGAAACAAGGGAGTCATTGTCAGCAGCACGTTGAGCGGGATATTCACGTGGAGGTTCAACAAAGCCTCTCTGTTCCTCTTGACATGAAGTGTACATCACAAGAACACCCAAAATTCCAAAAAAATACGTTAGTTTGTTCATCGATAAGATTTAGGGTGCAAGATACGATTTTCATGTATTTTATATAGTTTGATAAAAAAAGATGCGAATAGACAAATATTTATGGGCGGTACGGTTTTATAAATCGCGAAATGCAGCGAGTGTGGCGTGCAAAAAAGGCTATGTACAAGTAGCGGGTCAAAACGCTAAACCCTCAAGGGAAATTTATATTTCAGATGAAATCTCTATCCGTAAACACCAACTTGTAACAAAACTCTATGTGTTGGATTTGCCAAAAAGCCGTGTAGGGGCAAAACTAGTGCCTGAATATTGCAAAAACATTACCCCGAAGGAGACCCTTGAATTCCATGAAGCTGTATCAGAAAACCAACGCCTATCCAGAGTAAAAGGCACAGGTAGACCGAGTAAAAAAGACCGTCGAGACCTAGAGGATTTTTTAGACAATGAAGCCTAAAGGATATTGTTTATTTTTGCACCATGAGTGAAGTCATTTTAACTGTTGAACAAATTGAGCACAAATTAGAGCGCATGGCTTACCAAATACTGGAAGCCAATGGTTCTAATGACGCTATCGTTATTGCAGGCATTGTTAAAAATGGATTTGCTGTAGCCAAGCGTATTGCATATCATCTTGAAAAGATTTCTTCTAAGAAAATTTTGTGCTGTGAGGTAACTGTTGATAAAAAAAATCCACTCAACCCTGTTACTACCTCGATAGATGAGGCGGATTATGTAAACAAGTCCATTACTGTAATCGACGACGTCCTTTATTCTGGCACGACTCTCATTTATGCCGTTCGCCACTTTTTAAGTGTACCGCTCAAACAATGTAATACAGCCGTTCTAGTAGACAGAAATCATAAGAAATTCCCCATAAAAGCAGATTTTAAGGGAGTTTCACTATCCACTTCTATTAATGAAAATGTCCATGTTGAGGTAAGCAAAAATGGGTTTACTGCTCTGTTAGATTAAGGCAGAAATTGAATTCACAACTTCTTTAACCGTTTTTTCCCCCACATCTATGGTGTAATTTGCTTGGGTATAGAAAGGACTTCGTTCAAACAAATGTTTCGCAATAAACTGTTTTAAATCCTCTTGGGTGTCTAAATGAGAAATCAGCGGCCGGCCTTGCCTAACGGGAAAGAGTCTTGATGCCAATTCGTCAGCGGTTGCGTTTAAATAAAATACTTTGGGGCTGACTTTACTAATATGTTGCATCGTGTCGAAGTAACAAGGCGTTCCCCCTCCGAGGGACAATATGCAATGAGATGTGCTTTTGAGCACACATAGCAATGCATCGTATTCTAATTGGCGAAAAGCCTTTGAACCTTTTTGAGAAAACAGTTCAGGGATCGTACAATTATTCTCCTTGCTTAGTACATCATCAAGGTCTATAAATGGAATGTTACGCAATTCCGAAAGAGCTTTACCGATGGTAGATTTACCACACCCCATATACCCTAACAATATGATAATGTTTGGATTATAAAAATTCTGCTGCATAAAACGACCATCACTTAACGTCTACAAAGTTATAAGAATTTAATCTTTGAATAATCATCAAAATGCGCCTATATTTGCACCTTCAAAAACCGACTTGGTAGCTCAGCTGGTAGAGCATCTC
>JBMYLU010000127.1:0-3247 GCA_049596595.1 Flavobacteriaceae bacterium
AAATCGGTTGTCAATGTATTGGTTTTAAAGTTGTTGCAAATATACAGATTCACTTAAAAAGTGAAGGAAAAAAAATAATTAACGAATGTACTCGATAGGCTTTTCCTTTTCGATGTTTTTTGCATCGAAGAAGCCTTGTTCACGCATCCATTTATCAGAGTAGATTTTACTCATATAGCGCGAGCCATGGTCACAGAAAATAACCACAACCACACTATTTTCGTCAAAGAATTTTCCAGTTTTATCAAGCTGACGTACTGCTTGAAGTGCAGCTCCAGAGGTGTACCCAACAAAAAGCCCTTCTGTTTTAGCAATTTCACGAGCCGCATGAGCACTATCTTCGTCTGTAACTTTTTCAAAATGGTCGATTACGTCAAAATCGGTAGCTGTGGGAATTAAGTTTTTCCCTAATCCTTCAATTCGGTATGGATAAATTTCGTTGGTATCAAACTCTTGGGTCTCGTGATACTTTTTTAACACCGATCCATATGCATCAACACCTATGATTTTAATGTCTTTGTTTTGCTCCTTTAAATAACGACCAATTCCTGAAATTGTCCCTCCTGTTCCGCTCGCAGCCACTAAATGTGTGATTTTACCTTTGGTTTGTTCCCAAATTTCTGGACCTGTACTAAGGTAATGCGCATCGGTATTCAACTCGTTAAAATATTGATTGATGTAAACCGACCCTTCAATTTCATTGTTCAAGCGTTTTGCCACTTGGTAATAAGAACGGGAATCGTCTGCGCTAACATGACCCGGACAAACATATACTTTTGCGCCCATGGCACGAAGCATATCAATTTTATCAGGAGAGGATTTTGACGTAACTGCCAAAATACATTCATACCCTTTGATAATGCTTACCATAGCAAGGCTAAAACCCGTATTTCCAGAAGTAGTTTCTATAATTGTACTACCGGGTTTTAGGATGCCTTTCTTTTCTGCTTGATCAATGATGTGCAGGGCAATGCGGTCTTTATTAGAATGTCCTGGGTTAAACGCTTCGACTTTTGCAAAAAAACTTCCTGCAAAATCTTTGGCAATGTGGTTAAGCTTTACCAGCGGTGTATTACCTATCAGCTCTAAAGCGCTGTTGTATGCTGCTATTTTATTGGTTGTCATATCGTAACACACTAGGTGCGGATAATTTGCATGCGAATTTACAAAAATTCAATAAACTGGATCTTTTCGTACCTATTTAATTCTTTTCTAAATACAACAAAAACGCATATTCCATGGCAATTTCTTTTAAAGACTCGAAGCGTCCAGATGCACCCCCATGTCCAGCATCCATGTTGGTGTGTAATAAGATTACATTTTCGCCTTGATGCATGTCACGCAGTTTCGCAGTCCATTTTGCGGGCTCCCAATACTGCACTTGCGAATCATGTAAACCTGTTGTTATCAATGTATTTGGATAGGACACTTCACGAATATTATCATAGGGCGAATAGGATTTGATATACTCATAATACACTTTTTCATTAGGATTTCCCCATTCGTCATATTCTCCCGTAGTGAGGGGAATACTATCGTCAAGCATGGTTGTTACTACATCTACAAAAGGTACTGCAGCCACAACGCCACGGTAGAGTTCAGGAGCCATATTCATGACGGCACCCATCAGCAATCCGCCAGCAGAACCTCCCATGGCATATAAATGCTCTGAAGACGTATACCCTTTTTCAATCAAAAATTTAGAACAACTAATAAAATCGGTAAAACTATTCTTTTTGGAAAGCAAACGTCCATCTTCATACCACGGACGACCTAAATATTGCCCACCCCTAATATGCGCAATAGCAAATACAAAGCCACGGTCTAGCAAACTCAAACGTACCGAAGAAAAATAAGGGTCTATCGTATTGCCATATGAACCATATCCATATTGCAAAAGCGGGGTGTCTTGCGAAAGTTTGGTATCCACATGGCGTACCAACGAAATGGGAACTTTTGTGCCGTCATCGGCGGTTGCCCACAAACGTTCGGCGGTGTAATTCTTTTTGTCAAAAGTGTCACCCAACACTTCTTGCTCCTTCTTAACTTCTTTGGTTTTAGTTTTAGTGTCGTAATCAATCACACTCGATGGCGTAGTCAGCGATGAAAAGTTGTAGCGAAAAACATGGGCATCAAAATCGAGGTTGGTACTTAACGATGCAGTGTAGGTTTCGCTTTCAAAATCAAGATAATAGTCCTCAGTACCATCCCAACGCATCACACGAAGTTGCAACAACCCATTTTTGCGTTCGGCTACTACCATAAATTCACTGAAAAGTTCAACATCTTCAAGCAACACATCCTCTCGGTGCGGCAACACATCAACCCAATTTTCTTTACTCGGTGCAGTCGTTGGGGTTTTCATCAATTTAAAATTGGTACTGCCATCAACATTGGTAGAGATGTAGAAATCATCTTCAAAATGCGCAACGCTATACTCCAAACCACG
The DNA here is from genome assembly GCA_049596595.1 of Flavobacteriaceae bacterium. Classification (GTDB taxonomy): domain Bacteria; phylum Bacteroidota; class Bacteroidia; order Flavobacteriales; family Flavobacteriaceae; genus UBA7446. The sequence goes on from JBMYLU010000127.1 coordinate 2,450, forward strand.
CTCCCTCTTTTGAACAATCGTAAAATCGGCCGTTGGGTTTTCACTCGGTAAAAACTGATACTCAGAAGTCATAGTACTTGTGGAGCCAATCATGATATACTTTCTAGATTTAGAAGGATAGACAAAGGTGTAAAACGTCTCATCTTTTTCTTCAAAAACCAGACTGTCCATGTTTTGCTTTTGCCCCAACTCATGTCTAAAAATTCGATCGGTACGAAGCGTTTCTTCGTCTTTGGCGGTATAGAAAAAGGTGCTACTATCAGCAGCCCAAGCCGCGTATGAACTCACGCCTTTAATTTCGTCTTCAAGTAACTCACCAGTAGAAAGATCTTTGATTTTAATCGTGTAAATTCTTCTTGAAAGTGTATCAATACCATAGGCAAGTTTGGTATTATCGGGACTTACACTCAATCCAGAAACCTGGCAATACGCCAAGTCTTTTGCCAATTCATTTACATCGAGTAAAATTTCCTCTTTTGCTTCTAGGGTTTTGTGCTTACGCGTATAAATTGGATAATCCTTCCCTGTTTCATAGCGTTGAATATACCAATACTCGTTAAGAAAATAAGGTACAGAACTATCATCTTCCTTAATGCGCCCTTTCATCTCTTCAAAAAGGTCTTTTTGTAGTTTTTCCGTGGGTTTCAGTACCGCTTTGGTATACGCATTTTCATCTTCCAAATACTGAATTACATCTGCGTTATCGCGTTCGTTTAGCCAATAATACGGATCAATTCGAGTGTCTCCATGAATAAATAATTCATTCTCCTTAACGGTTGCATCAGGGGGAGTTTGTGT
>JBMYLU010000128.1:0-1561 GCA_049596595.1 Flavobacteriaceae bacterium
TGCATCTCCTCTTTGGTGGGAGAAACCTTTTTTTGAAACGTGGCGTACCCACACATGAAATTTACACACCTCCCATGATTGGGGTTGTTTTTGCATGGGTTTTTCGTGTCCAAATGTACCAACCGTAAATGCTCATGATAAAGTAATACGCATTGATGAGCATATCGCCTAAAAGCACCCATTTCCAAAGTAAGTAGACAAAAATTGTGGTTGAAATTAGTCCCGTTGGGAACACCCAAATATGATTTTTCTTGGCATACCAAACACTCAAAAAACCAAAGATTACACCAGTAATTTCAAGGGTAACGTCTACGGTTTGATAGGTCGCATATTGCCCAAAAAGAAACTCAAAAAAACGGCTCATAATCGCTGCGGTTAGACTTGACTACTTTCATGTTAAGGATAATGTGTTCGGAGTTTTCAAAGGCTTTTTTGGTAGCATCGGTGACAAGTGCCATAACGGTAGAAAATTCGCCATACACTTGGGTGCTGAGTGGCGTTTCGTTTAGCGTACATCCCGAGGCACGTAGGGCTTTGATGAAATCAATAATTGGGGGTTCAAAATCGCCTTGAAGGGGAGTGAGTGTGAGTTCTACAGAAATTTCCATACTTAAGGGGTTTTAATGGCTAGGGCGCATGAATAATCCTGCCAAAAATACAGCCAATTTTTTAACACTACTGTCTTGCCTTCAAAAGCAACCGCTGCCAACGGATTTTTAGTATCCATTTGTGAGGTGCGAATATCATCATGAAAACTGATGCCTTTCTTCCCAAGTGCTTTATACGCTGCTTCTTTGATGCACCACTGGGAAGTGCGAAATCGGTCGGTTGCGTTTTCAGTCATCTCAGAGGGGTGCAAAAATTTTGATGCGATGCGATGCACTTTGGGTCGCTCCCATTCAATGTCTACGCCCAAAGGGCTATCGCCAACAGCAACTGCCGAAAATTGATGCGAATGCGAAATTGAAATGTACTTTCCGTCCGCCAAATGGGGTTTGCCATAGCTATCATACGAAAGAGCGTTTGGTGTATATCCCGCTACTTTGAGCAGTTGCCGTACGCTCAAAAATCCACGCCGATGAACTACCGATTTCATCTGCTCTAACTTGTTGACACACAATTTGGTAAGCTGAACACCCTCATGAAGTGTTGCTTCATCTTCTGTGATGTGCCAAACAAATAAGTGCGTATTATGTGGCGCAGCGTATTTTTTGTAAATGGGCATGGAATACCGTAATTTTGCGTGCAAATTGCTAGAAATCAAATATACAACTATGGCTACGAAAACCACTACTTACGTGCCCTACAAAGTAAAAGACATCTCACTTGCTGATTGGGGACGCAAAGAAATTGAACTTGCCGAGGCAGAAATGCCCGGTCTTATGGCGCTCCGTGAAGAATACGCCCAAGAACAACCGCTCAAGGGTGCGCGTATTGCAGGCTGCCTACACATGACCATTCAAACGGCAGTGCTTATTGAAACGCTTACCGCATTAGGCGCAGAAGTTACATGGAGTTCATGTAACATTTTTTCCACACAAGACCATGCTGCTGCTGCAAT
>JBMYLU010000128.1:1618-3226 GCA_049596595.1 Flavobacteriaceae bacterium
TATTTTTCTTTTCCAATATGGTTTTCTAGACTATATTCTTTGGCGAAGACCGCAAACCGCTGAACATGATTTTGGACGACGGTGGCGACCTTACCAATATGATTCTTGACGAATTTCCTGAGCTTGCTGCAGGTATTAAAGGGCTTTCTGAAGAAACCACTACAGGCGTACATCGCCTTTATGAACGCGTACAAAACGGAACACTTCCGTTACCCGCCATTAACGTAAACGACTCGGTGACTAAATCCAAGTTTGACAACAAATACGGCTGTAAAGAATCGGCTGTTGATGCCGTGCGTAGGGCAACAGATATTATGCTTGCTGGAAAGCGTGTAGTTGTTGCCGGGTATGGCGATGTAGGCAAAGGTACTGTAGCCTCTTTCCAAGGAGCAGGTGCTATTGTTACCGTTACCGAAATTGACCCGATTTGTGCACTGCAAGCCTCTATGGACGGATTTGAAGTGAAAAAATTAGACACCGTGATTGGCAATGCCGATATTATTGTTACCGCAACGGGAAACAAAGATATTGTTGCCGAGCGTCACTTCCGTGCCATGAAAGACAAAGCCATTGTGTGTAACATTGGACACTTTGATAACGAAATTGACATGGCGTGGCTAAATGGTGCCTACGGCGACACCAAGGTGGAAATTAAGCCGCAAGTGGATAAATACACGGTTGAGGGCAAAGACATTATTGTACTTGCCGAAGGGCGATTGGTGAATTTAGGTTGTGCTACAGGACATCCTAGCTTTGTGATGAGTAACTCGTTTACGAACCAAACGCTGGCGCAAATTGAGCTTTGGAAGCACGCCGACCGCTACGAAAACAAGGTGTATATGCTGCCCAAGCATTTAGACGAAAAAGTAGCCCGTTTGCACCTAGACAAACTCGGTGTGGAATTGGAAGAACTCGACCAAGACCAAGCGGATTATATCAGCGTACCCGTAGCCGGGCCCTATAAACCGGAATACTACCGCTACTAAAATTCCATTTTAGAACTGTACCAAAACCCGAGGCGATTGCCTCGGGTTTTTTTGTTGCACACGAAATAGTGCTTAAAATTGATTTTGTACATTTGAATGACAATACAAAAAGATGCCTACTCTTTTTTACGCTTTTGGAATGCGTTTCTTTTTTAATCCAACGAACATGAGCCCATACATGTTCATGTGAGAAACGCTGACGGAGAAGTAAAATTTAGTGTAAAGGCATTGCGTTGTATCGACAATAAAGGACTTAAAAACAAAGATGTAAAACTTGCTAGGGCACTAATTAAAGAAAATAAAGAATTGATTATTAACGCATGGCACACCCACTTTTCTAAATAATAAATATGACTATAGCCCGCATTTGGTTTGACCGCGAACATATTTTCCTTAAAACTACAGAAGGGGTTGAAAAATCTATGCCGTTAAAGTGGTTTCCCAAATTGGCGCAAGCTACCCCACAACAACGTGAAAAATATGAGCTATCTCCATTTGGTATTCACTGGGAAGCACTCGACGAAGACCTGAGTTTTGAAGGCTTTTTTGCTTTTCAAAAAGAAAACGTAAGTATGTAAACCCGAGGCGATTGCCTCGGGTTTTTTTTATTTGACGAGCCACA
>JBMYLU010000129.1:0-3204 GCA_049596595.1 Flavobacteriaceae bacterium
GCTAGTTGGAAAGCGCTAGGCGATAGCTTGTCGCAAGCCAAAGGGGTTGAAAATGTACTAGGTATTAGCGAATTGACTAAACTTAAACGCAATAAAAGAAAACGGGTTTTTGAGTTAGGACCTTTACCTAATCAACACCCCAAAACAAAAGAAGAGGCTGTGGCGCTAAAACGATGGCTATTCCAGCAGCAACCCCTATATGACAACCTTCTTTTTAACAAAGAAACCAATGTGGTGCAAACGGCGGTGTATTTGCACACAGGTGTTGTCAATAGTGGAGAACGTCAACGCTTCGTCGACGAGATTCTGATTCCATTAGTAACTGATTTTGAAAAGCAAACAGGTTTAGATGTTCGCGTTTCGGGAATGCCTTATATCCGTACGATTAATGCCCAGATGATTTTGGATGAAATCGGCCTGTTCGTCGTTGTGGCAACATTAGTTACCACGCTCATATTCTTTTTATTTTTTAGATCGTATCGCGCTACGTTTATTTCCATGTCCATAGTGGTTATTGGTGTGATGTGGGCGTTTGGTATTATTGGATTATTGGGCTATGAAATTACTGTGCTCACAGCGCTTATTCCGCCCATTATAATCGTAATTGGAGTGCCAAATTGTATTTTCCTAATCAATAAATACCAAAACGAAATAAAAAAACACGGCAACCAAGCAAGGTCATTGCAACGGGTCATTTCAAAAATTGGGAACGCAACGCTGATGACCAACATGACAACAGCCTGTGGGTTTGCTACGTTTATGCTTACCAATAGTACATTACTTAGGGAATTTGGAGTTGTGGCGTCCATCAATATCATGATGATATTTTTACTATCACTACTGATGATTCCCATTGTTTACAGTTTCATGCCTATCCCAAACAAAAAGCACTTGGAGCACCTAAACCGAAAGTGGATGTCAGGCTTTGTGTCGTGGATGGTGCGCATGGTAAAACAACATCGCGTATCGGTTTATTTTGTGGCAGTAATTGCGTTAATGCTCAGTATTATTGGCATGTATGAAATACGTCTTTCGGGAACCATAATTGATGACATGCCCAAAAAAGCTGGGTTTTATCAAGATATCCGGTTTTTTGAAACGCACTTCAAAGGGGTGATGCCCATTGAAATTATGGTGGATACCAAACGTAAAAATGGCGCAACACGTCTGAGCAACCTAAATCGTATGAATCGTTTGGAAAACGACTTAAGAGAAATTCCAGAACTATCAAATCCTGTTTCTGCGGTAACGGTTGTCAAATACCTAAAACAGGTATTCTATAATGGAAATCCCAAATACTTTCAATTACCCACAAATCAAGAAAACAATTTTATTCGAGCACATGCCAAAAACTTAGGTGATGAGGCGCGTTTTTTAACACGTCTCGTAGATTCCACAGGACAATATGCCCGCATCACCGTAATGCTACAAGACGTCACCACCGAACGAATGGAAGCCATTGAGCAGCAAATACAAACCAGCATTGACAAGTATTTTCCTGCCGATAGGTTTGAGGTTTCCATGACCGGAAAGGCGCTAGGATACCTTAAAGGAACACGCTTTTTGGTACGCAACCTTGTGGTGTCGTTAAGCCTTGCCATATTGCTTATCGCGCTGTTTATGGCGTATATGTTCCGTTCGTTTAGAATGATACTTATCTCGCTATTGCCAAATGTTATTCCGCTCATTCTTACCGCAGGAATGATGGGCTTCTTAGGGATAGCCATCAAACCCTCCACAATTTTGGTGTTTAGTGTTGCCTTTGGAATTTCGGTAGACGATACCATTCACTTTTTGGTAAAATACCGTCAAGAGTTGCAAGCCACAAAATGGAACATTAAAAAATCGGTTTATGCGGCATTGCGCGAAACCGGCGTGAGTATGTTTTATACCTCAATAGTATTGTTCTTTGGGTTTTCGGTCTTTATGATTTCGAGTTACGGGGGAACGGTAGCCTTAGGCGGGCTGGTATCAGCTACTTTGCTTTTCGCCATGCTTGCCAACCTTATTTTATTGCCTTCCTTATTGCTCTCGCTCGAAAAGCAAATTGCCAATGAGCGCACTCTCAAAGAACCTAAATTTCAAATTTTACCCGAGAACGAAGCGGAATAATTCCGTTATATTTGTTGCGGTAAAATTGAGTATGCTATGGACATTCGTCAGCTATTTTCAGGGGAGCAAAAAAACCAAAAAGTAACCGTTCGCGGCTGGGTACGCACCTTTCGTGCGAATCGATTTATTGCCCTAAACGATGGCTCGTGTTTGGCAAATTTGCAATGCGTAGTTGATTTTGAACAAACCCCCGAAGAAGTACTTGCCGAAATCAATACCGGTGCTGCCATTGAAGTAACAGGCACATTGGTTGAAAGCCAAGGCAAAGGGCAAAAATTTGAAATTCAAGTAGATAATATTACTGTATTAGGTACTTCAAACCCAGACGAATATCCCATACAACCGAAAAAACACTCGCTCGAATTTTTGCGAGAAAAAGCACATTTGCGCGTGCGCACCAATACATTTGCTGCCGTTATGCGTGTACGTGCTGCACTCTCATTTGCGGTGCATCAATACTTTACCCAAAACGGTTTTTATCAAGTGCATACGCCCATTATTACGGGGAGCGATGCCGAGGGTGCTGGCGAAATGTTTCGAGTAACCACCCTAGACCCCACCAAAACTTCAGACGAAACCGACTTTTTTGGCAAAGAAACCAACCTCACCGTTTCAGGGCAATTGGAAGCTGAAACCTACGCCATGGGACTTGGCAAAGTATATACGTTTGGACCCACATTCAGAGCTGAGAACTCAAATACCTCACGCCACTTGGCAGAGTTTTGGATGATAGAACCCGAAGTTGCCTTTAACGATTTGGACGACAACATGGATTTGGCGGAAGATTTTATCAAGTCGGTGTTGGCGTATGTGCTGGAAAACTGCGAAGAAGATTTGACTTTCCTAGACCAACGCTTTGCACAAGAAGAAGCCAAAAAACCACAAGTAGAACGCAGTCCCATGGGGCTTTTGGAACGATTGAAGTTTGTAACGCAAAATCAATTTATGCGGGTTTCCTATACCGAAGCCATTGCTATTTTACGCAATTCTAAGCCCAACAAAAAGAAAAAATTCAAATACCCCGTAGATGCTTGGGGGGTAGATTTGCAAAGCGAACACGAACGCTATTTGGTAGAAAAGCACTTTACCAGT
>JBMYLU010000130.1:0-3190 GCA_049596595.1 Flavobacteriaceae bacterium
TAAGCACGGGTCCGGGACGACCAGAACGGGCAATATAAAATGCCTTTGCCATTATTTCAGGGATTTCTGATACATCAGAAATTTGATAATTCCATTTTGTTACAGGTGTGGAAATACCAATAATATCCGTTTCTTGGAACGCATCTGAACCCAAAAGATGTGAAGGCACTTGACCCGTAATGCACACCATTGGCGTTGAGTCAATCATGGCGTCGGCTATACCGGTTACCAAATTTGTTGCTCCCGGTCCAGATGTAGCCACACATACGCCAACTTTACCACTTACACGGGCATAACCTTGTGCGGCATGAGTTGCCCCTTGCTCGTGTCGTGTAAGCACATGTTGAAGTTTGTCTTGAAACTTATAAAGTTCATCGTAAAAAGGCATAATCGCACCGCCGGGGTATCCATAGATAAGGTCGGCTCCCTCAGCCAAAAGACAATGGACAAGTGCTTCAGAACCAGTAATATTTTGTTTTTTCATGGATTATTCATCAGTTACACAGCCATCAGAAGCCGTAGCTACTGCCTTTGCATATTTGTACAACACTCCTTTTTCTACTTTTAAGTCAGGCGCTTTCCATTCCAATCGGCGTTTGGCAAGCTCATCATCACTTAATTCTACATGCAATTCATTTGTTTGGGCATCAATTCGAATAACATCTCCGTTTTTGACTAGACCTAAAGCACCTCCTAATTGCGCTTCGGGAGTAATATGCCCCACAACAAAGCCGTGTGTGCCACCAGAAAAACGACCGTCAGTGATAAGGGCAACATCTTTTCCTAAACCAGCGCCCATAATGGCAGCCGTGGGTTTAAGCATTTCAGGCATTCCCGGACCTCCCTTGGGACCTTCGTAGCGAATGATGACTACTTCACCTTTTTGTACCTCTCCGGCTTTTATACCCGCATTGGCTGCAAACTCACCGTCATAAACGCGAGCTGGTCCTTCAAAAGACAGCCCTTCTTTTCCTGTAATTTTTGCCACTGCACCTTCGGCAGCAAGGTTGCCAAAAAGAATGCGAATATGTCCAGTTTCTTTTATTGGATTATCAAGTGGTCGAATTACTTTTTGGTTTTCAGAAAGCGATGGCACATCCTCCATATTTTCGGCAAGGGTTTTACCTGTTACGGTGATGCAATCGCCGTGCAACATGCCGTTGTCGAGCATAAATTTTACCACAGCAGGAATACCTCCAATACGGTGAACATCTTCCATTAAAAATTTTCCGCTAGGCTTTAAATCTGCTAAAAAAGGGGTCGTATCACTAATACGCTGAAAATCTGCTAACGTAAACTCTACTTCTGCAGCCCTGGCAATAGCCAAAAAGTGAAGTACTGCATTGGTAGAACCGCCCAAAACCGTCACCAAACGAATCGCATTTTCAAGTGATTTTTTGGTTACAATATCCTTAGGTTTAATATCTTTTTCAATGAGCTGTCGCATGGCTTTTCCTGCAGCAACGCACTCATCAATTTTGTCTTGACTCACGGCAGGATTGGAAGAATTATAGGGCAATGCTAATCCCAACACTTCAATAGCAGAAGCCATGGTGTTTGCCGTATACATCCCTCCGCAAGCACCTGCGCCTGGACAAGCATTGTGAATTACTTCTTTGTATTGCGCTTCATTTATGGTGCCGGCAACTTTTTCACCCCATGCTTCAAAAGCCGAAACAACATCCAATTTTTTATCGGCAACACATCCCGAGGCAATAGTTCCGCCATAAACCATAATACTTGGGCGATTTAGTCGCAACATTGCCATGACAGAGCCTGGCATGTTTTTGTCACAACCCACTACGGCAACCATACCGTCATAAGACATTCCCCCCATCACCGTTTCCATAGAGTCGGCGATTAGATCACGAGAAGGTAAAGAAAAACGCATTCCAGGGGTTCCCATAGAAATGCCGTCACTAACGCCAATGGTGTTAAAAACCAAGCCAACTAAGTCGGCTTCTTGTGTCCCCTTTTTAATTTCTTGCGCTAAGTCGTTTAGGTGCATATTACATGGATTTCCTTCGTATCCAGTACTTGCTATACCCACCAATGGTTTCTGAAAATCTTCATCTGATAAGCCTATGGCATGTAACATAGCCTGTGCTGCCGGCTGGCTAGGATCTTGTGTTACAACTTTTGAGTAGCGATTATGCCCCATATTTAGTTTCAAATAAGAATTCGCTAAAATACAAAACCACATCTAATTAAATGATGCCTTTTGTGTATCAATTTTTTCTGCAACAGAAACAACAAATAAATTGTTAAATCAACTGCAATTTTTTGATACTTACCCCTTCTGTGTTTTGTAAAAAATGGGATAAATGCGCCAAAATGTATGAAAACCTTATTTTTACAGTTCACGATAATGTGAAAAATTGCATTGATGAAAAATAACTCTCCACAAAAACAACTCAAAACTAAGCAAGATGTTTTTTTTAATTCAGGAAAAACACTTGACATAGAACAGAGAATTGAACGTTTGAAGGTTTTAAAACGCAGTATACTAGCACACGAAAGTGAAATCATAACTGCTTTACAGCACGATTTAGCAAAGCCCGAACCCGAGATTTGGTTAGCTGAAATTCATGTCACCCTTAAAGAACTTAAAACTGTAATTAAAAATCTAAAATACTGGGCAAAACCAAAGCGTGTTCCAGGCAAATGGTTAAATGCGCCAAGCAAAGATTGGATAGTAGCCGAACCATATGGACTGACATTACATATTGCACCTTGGAACTATCCATTTCAATTGGCATTAAATCCACTTATTGGTGCCGTAGCTGCAGGAAATACGGTAGTCTTAAAGCCCTCTGAACATGCATCAAAAACTGCTGAAATTCTTAACAAAATAATCAGCGAAGTATTCCCTCCGGAATGGGTAGCTGTTGCCCAAGGTGGTCCAGAGGTGGCAAAGGAATTGTTGGCACAACGTTGGGATTATATCTTTTTTACTGGGGGCGTGAGCATCGCTAAAATTGTGGCAAAAGCCGCTGCGGAACACCTCACACCCACAACCTTAGAATTGGGTGGGAAAAATCCGTGTATCGTTGACCATACGGCAAATATTACGGTAAGTGCACGGCGTATTGTTTGGGGAAAATTTATGAATTGTGGACAGGTATGTATGTCGCCTGATTACGTTTTGGTGCACCACACTAAGTATAATGAATTGATTGAAAATCTCAAA
>JBMYLU010000131.1:0-3190 GCA_049596595.1 Flavobacteriaceae bacterium
CGCCTTATTGAGGGTTGGTCGTGGCTGGATTCGCTTTACTTTTCGGTGATTACGCTCACGACAATTGGTTACGGCGATTTTTCTCCGCAAACCAATTTGGGCAAGCTCTTTACGATGGCATACATCATCATTGGCGTGGCGCTTATTTTGGGCTTTGTAAATACACTCTTTCTACACTACAAAGAGGAAACCATTAAAAAGCGAAACCAAAAAAAGAAAACCTAATGGCATCGTTGTTTGATGTGTTTGCCCCCGAACTTCCCGATGCGGTCATTCGCTATTACCCTAATTTTTTAAGCAATACAGAAGCAGATGCCTATTTTAAAACACTGCAGGCTTCTACCCCTTGGCGCAACGATCCCATCACCATTTTTGGAAAAACCTACCCGCAACCCCGCATGACCTCCTTACACGGACACACCACCGACCCCTACGGCTACTCGGGCATTGTGATGCAACCCAACCCCATGAATGGCACCTTGCTTGAAATTGAAAAAAAACTAAAGGCGTTTACCGATGAGACCTTTACCACAGTACTGGTAAACCTATACCGCGATGGTAAAGACAGCAACGGTTGGCACGCCGACGACGAACCCGAATTAGGAAAAAACCCTGTGATTGCGTCGGTGAGTTTGGGTGCTGAACGCTACTTTCATCTAAAACACAAAACCGACAAATCACAACGCTTAAAATTTGCGTTAGCGCACGGCAGTTTACTGCTAATGGAAGGCAGCACACAGCATTTTTGGAAACATCAAATTGCCAAAACTGCTCGGGAAGTGGGTCCGCGCATCAACCTGACGTTTAGAAAGGTACTTACAGCGCGTTGAGTTTTTCAATCAAGGCGTTGCCTTTTTCGGCAAGCGCATCTTGAATAGCACGAAAGTGGGCTTTTTTGTTCTCAACCTCTTTTTGGTAAATCTTTGCACTAAACGCATCATAGGCAGCTATGGCTTCATCAACAATGGCAGCAGAAGCTTTTCTATCTGCATCAGGGTTGGCTTTCTCCCAATCGAGTGTCATTTCAATTACCTCACCCAACACGTGGTTGATGTCTTTCTTTATATCACGAATTGTTGCCATAAGCGTAAATTTTAGTTAGGTCCCGAAAACTGTACGTAGTTTCTGGGGGTTTCGTACAAAGTTATGGATAAATCGTTTTTCTTGTTAATGTGTGGTCGCAGCTTTTCCCAAATCACCACCGAAATATTTTCGGCAGTAGGAATCAGCGAGGCAAATTCGGGCACCTGCTCGTTAAGATTTTTGTGGTCAAAGGCATCTTCGACATGGGTTTTAATCAGGTCTTTAAGCACTTTCATGTCCATAACATAGCCCGTTTCGGTATGAATTTCTCCAGTTACCGATACAATAAGTTCGTAGTTGTGCCCGTGGAAATACGGGTTGCTACACTTACCAAAAACGGCTTCGTTTTGGGCATCAGACCACTCCTTGCGGTAAAGGCGATGTGCCGCATTAAAATGTGCCTTTCGGCTTACGGTTACTTTATTCATAGCCATTTTATTTTCTCATAGAATTGCTCAAAGATAATGATAAACCAAACGGTATAGTTTTCAGGGTGTTGGTTAATATCCTCACGAACCGCATCAATGGGCATCCATTTCCAATGGGCAACTTCGTCGGGATTGATGTTGGGTGCATCGTTGTATTGCCCAATCATAATATGATCTAACTCGTGCTCGGTTAGCCCATTGTCAAAAGGGGCTTTGTAAATAAAAGAGGTAACTTCTCGCAATTCGGTTTCAAAGCCCATCTCTTCTTGCAAACGGCGTTTACCCGCAGCGATATTGGTTTCGCCATCACGTTGATGACTACAACAAGTATTGGTCCACAACCCAGGGGAATGGTATTTGTGCAGCGCTCGTTGTTGCAACATGAGTTCACCTTTTTCATTTAAAATAAACACCGAAAAAGCACGGTGTAAGACTCCTTTTTCGTGTGCCTCCATTTTGGGCATAAGCCCTATGGGATTGTCTGCTTTATCTACTAAAACTACTTGCTCCTCCATGTGGACATAAATGTACAAAAAATGCGATGGTAAGTAGTAAGTTTATTTAATCCGTGTACTTTTGCACACATGGGTTTTTTGGAAGAAATCAATCGTCGACGCACTTTTGGGATTATCTCACACCCCGATGCGGGTAAAACTACCCTTACCGAGAAGTTACTGCTTTTTGGGGGTGCCATTCAAGAAGCCGGTGCCGTAAAATCCAACAAAATCAAAAAGTCCGCAACCAGTGACTTTATGGAAATTGAACGGCAACGTGGGATTTCAGTAGCCACCTCTGTATGAGCGTTTATGTACAAGGACAAAAAAATCAACATCCTAGACACCCCCGGACACAAAGACTTTGCTGAAGACACCTACCGTACGCTAACCGCCGTAGATAGTGTCATTGTGGTCATTGACGTTGCCAAAGGAGTTGAGGAACAAACCGAAAAATTGGTATCGGTATGTCGGATGCGAAACATCCCCATTATTGTATTTATCAACAAGTTAGACCGTGAAGGGAAAGATGCCTTTGACCTTTTAGACGAAGTAGAACAAAAGCTAGGGCTTACTACCGTTCCATTGAGTTTCCCCATTGGCATGGGCTATGATTTTCAAGGGATTTACAACTTGTGGAACAGTACCGTTCGGTTGTTTGAAGGTGAAAGTAAAACCACCGTTGGGGATAGCAACCTTATTGAATCGCTTGACGACCCTGCTTTGGAAACTTTCATTGGTGCAACTGCCAAAGCCACACTTGAGGAGGAATTGGAACTCGTGCGAGAAGTCTACCCAACCTTTGACCGCAAAGCGTATTTGCAGGGGGAACAACACCCTGTTTTTTTTGGCTCTGCGTTGAATAATTTTGGGGTACAAGAATTGTTGGACTGCTTTGTAGACATTGCGCCTACACCCCAACCCAAATCCAGCGAGGAACGTACCATAACACCAGAAGAGGATGCGTTTTCGGGTTTTGTGTTTAAAATCCATGCGAATATGGATCCCAAACACCGCGATCGATTGGCGTTTGTAAAAATTGTTTCGGGAACCTTTACGAGAAATGTGCCTTACCTCCACGTAAGGCATAATAAAAAACTAAAATTCAGCAGTCCGAATGCGTTTTTTGCTGATAAAAAAGAAATTGTAGACGTATCCTATCCGGGAGATATTGTGGGCTTGCAC
>JBMYLU010000132.1:0-3147 GCA_049596595.1 Flavobacteriaceae bacterium
AGTAAAAACCTACGCATATTCAAATGTTCCGTTTGGCGTGGTTAAGGTAAGTTTTTTCGTTGAATGTGCTTCTACCCGGCCCACAATTTGCGCATCAATTTCAAACGCATTAGCCGCTGCAATAACCTGTTTGGCGTGTTCGGGCGCAACATAAAGCTCTAATCGGTGCCCCATATTAAAGACCTTATACATTTCACGCCAGTCTGTTTTGGACTCCGCTTGAATCATTTCAAAAAGGGGTGGAATTGGAAAAAGATTATTCTTAATCACATGCACATTATCAACAAAATGCAAGACTTTGGTTTGCGCGCCCCCGCTACAATGCACCGCCCCATGAATAGCAGCACTACCCAACTGAGAAAGGATAGCTTTCATTACGGGAGCATAGGTTCTTGTAGGGGATAAAACCAACTTTCCGGCATCTAGAGGAACACCATCTATCGCATCCAACAATTTTTTACTACCCGCGTAAACTAAATCTTTGGGAACCAGTGGATCAAAACTCTCGGGAAATTCTGAAGCTAGGGAATTGTGAAACACATCATGGCGTGCCGAGGTTAGTCCGTTACTTCCCATGCCACCATTGTACTCGTTTTCATAGGTAGCCTGTCCGTAAGAAGAAAAACCTACAATAACATCACCGGGTTGAATGTTTGCATTGTCAATAACCGCATCACGCTTTAAACGTGCAGTAACTGTGGAATCTACAATAATAGTGCGTACCAAATCACCAACATCGGCGGTTTCTCCTCCCGTTAGCGTAAGCTTCATGCCGTGAGTATTTAACTCGTCAACCAGCTCCTGAGTTCCCTCAATCAAGGATTTAATTACCTCTCCCGGAATAAGATTTTTATTCCGTCCAATAGTTGAAGAAATAAGAATGTCATCAACCGCTCCCACACAAAGCAAATCATCTAGATTCATGATAAGCGCATCTTGTGCTATCCCTTTCCAAACAGACAAATCGCCGGTTTTTTTCCAATACATATACGCCAAAGAAGATTTTGTTCCTGCACCATCGGCGTGCATAACAAGGCAATAATCTTCGTCGTGGGTTAAATAGTCAGGCACTATTTTACAAAATGCTTTTGGGAACAGACCTTTATCTATGTGTTTTATGGCAGCGTGAACATCTTCTTTATCGGCAGAAACGCCACGCATTTGATACCGTTCATTTGAAGGGTTATTGGACATATTTTAACGTAAGAATAATAATTCGCGATATTTTGCTAGAGGCCACGTGGAATCATCAACAATGAATTCCAAACCATCGGCAGCCTCTCGTATGTTATCAAAGAATGGAAGTACATTTTTAGCATACATTTGTGCTCTTTCATCGAGCTTGCTCATGCTGTTCGCTTTGCTTCTTGCTTTGGAAAGTGCTGAGCAAAAAGAAGTTAAGGACCCGCTTAAAGCACTAATTTTTTCAATCGTTTCCATTGCAACAGGGGCGTGCTTGGTAAAGTCATCGTTATAGATTTGCTTCAATCCACTAACATTTTCAATTAACATATGTTGGTATTTAAACGCAGTGGGAAGAATTTGATTTTTCGCCATGTTTTCAAGCACCAAGCTTTCAATTTCAACGCGCTGTATATATTGCTCTAATTGGATTTCATAACGTGCCTTTTGCTCGATAGGGTTCATTACCCCCATGCTATCAAATAATTCGACAATATGTTCTTGGGTTCGGACCATAAGTGCTTCTGGTGTTTTCTTCAGGTTAGAAAGACCTCGGCGCGCTGCCTCTTTTTCCCAAGAATCACTATAGCCATCTCCATCAAACAGAATGTTTTTTGTGGTTTTAATATACTCCCGTAGCACATTAAAGATAGCATCGTCTTTTTTAAGCTTCTTTGATTTAATGAGCTTATCGACCTCTACTTTGAATTCTTTGAGCTGCTTAGCAACTATCGTATTAAGAACTGTCATCGGTATGGCGCAGTTTTGGTTTGATCCAACAGCGCGGAATTCAAATTTATTCCCCGTAAAAGCAAAGGGAGAAGTGCGGTTTCTATCCGTGTTGTCTAGCAAAACATCAGGAATTTTACCCACCACATTAAGTTTTAGGTCTGTTTTCTCTTGAGGTGATAGTTTTCCTTTAGAAACATTTTCCAAATCGTCTAATACCGCCGAAAGTTGCGAACCTATAAATACTGAAATAATCGCTGGCGGTGCTTCGTTTGCCCCCAAACGATGGTCGTTCCCAGCACTAGCTACAGAGGCTCGTATAAGTGATTCATAGTTTTGCACCGCTTTTATGGTAGCAATAAAAAAGGTCAGAAACTGCAAGTTGCTCATAGGAGTTTTGCCGGGGCTTAACAAATTTATTCCCGTATCGGTTTGTAACGACCAATTGTTGTGCTTACCCGATCCGTTGATTCCCGAAAAGGGCTTTTCGTGCAGCAAAACCTTAAAATGATGCTTGCTGGCAATCTTGCCCATAATATCCATCAACAAAGCATTGTGATCAACAGCAAGGTTTGCTTCTTCAAAAATAGGTGCTAACTCGAACTGATTGGGTGCTACTTCGTTGTGACGTGTTTTAACAGGAATACCCAGCAACATGGACTCATGTTCTAACTCACGCATAAAATTAATGGCTCGCGTTGGAATTGAACCAAAGTAGTGGTCGTCAAGTTGTTGTCCCTTTGGCGGTGGGTGTCCCACTAAGGTTCTACCTGCCAACATTAAATCGGGACGTGATGCAGCCAAGGCTTTATCAACCAAAAAATATTCTTGCTCCCAACCTAAAGTAGCTTGTACATGTGATACATTCTTGTCAAAATATTTTGCTACCTGAGTAGCTGCGTCATCTATGGCACTAAGCGCTCTAAGCAAAGGCGTTTTGTTATCTAAGGCTTGACCGGTGTAAGAAACAAATATCGTAGGGATACAAAGCGTAGCACCATAGATAAACGCAGGAGATGAAGGATCCCAAGCCGTGTAGCCTCTTGCCTCGAAGGTGTTGCGAATACCTCCACTAGGAAAACTCGACGCATCGGGTTCTTGCTGCACCAACTGCGAACCGTCAAAATATTCTAGACTATCACCATTGCTGTCCATATCAAAAAAAGCATCGTGTTTTTCGGCAGTTGCTCCCGTAAGGGGTTGAAACCAGTGGGTGTAATGTGTGGCACCCATGGA
>JBMYLU010000133.1:0-3119 GCA_049596595.1 Flavobacteriaceae bacterium
CTAATTTAGTTACAATTGCGGACCTAAGTGATCCGGTAAATTTCACTTTCTTTTTAGGTACAATGGCAATGACAGCTGCTTCAGCTTTCTTTTTCCTGTCGTTGAACCAATTTGACAGCAAATGGAGAACGTCAATCCTGGTTTCAGGTTTGATTACCTTCATCGCTGCCGTGCACTATTATTATATGCGAGAAGCTGCAACGTCTGGAGGTGTAACAACTGAAATCCGTTACATTGACTGGATTTTGACCGTTCCGCTAATGTGCGTTGAGTTTTACCTAATCCTAAAAGCTGCTGGTGCAACCACAAAGCACTTAAGCACTTTGATTTGGGCTTCACTTATTATGCTTGTAACAGGCTATTGGGGTGAAACTGAATTTATGGGTGGTTCAGCTGCTTTTTGGGGACTATTATCAGGTTTGGCTTACTTCTACATAGCCTACCTTATTAAGTTTGGTCCTTTAGCAAAACTTGCTGCTGCTGCTGGTGGTTCTGTTGAAAAAGCACACAAAATGCTTACGTTGTTCGTACTTATCGGATGGGCAATTTACCCATTAGGATATATGATTGGTACTGACGGTTGGTATGACTTTGTTGATGCTATCAACGTCAATATGGATGTTGTGTACAACATTGGTGATGCTGTTAACAAAATTGGATTTGGTTTAGTGGTATATGCTGCTGCCGTTTCCTCGAAATAAGAAAGCTAACTTTTAGATAAAAAGCCTCGAGGTTTCCTCGAGGCTTTTTTGTTACATTCTGGTCGGGGCTTCTATGCCCAATAAGCCCAAACTTTTCTTGATAACACTGCCTACAACGCTACAAATCGAAACGCGAAAAGAACGCAAATCTTTTTCTTCCACCAAAATGGGTACTGCTTGATAATATGAGTTGAATTGTTTTACCAAATCGTACACATAATTTGCCAGCAACGCAGGGCTGTATTGCTGTGCAGCAGCAGCCACAATCGATGGAAACTGCTCAACTGTCTTTAGCACAGAACGCTCTTTTTCGTGTAAAGAAACGCTTACATCAAAAGTAGACTCAATATCTCTGGATTTGCGTAAAATGGATTGAATACGCGCATGAGTGTATTGGATAAAAGGACCTGTATTTCCGTTAAAATCCACCGAAGCTTTTGGGTCAAATAAAATACGCTTTTTGGGGTCCACTTTAAGGATGTAATATTTTAATGCTCCCATGCCAATGGTATGGTAAAGCGATTCTTTCTCTTCGTCAGACATGCCGTCTAGCTTACCTAATTCTATAGAAATTTCTTTGGCGGTGGCTTGCATTTCGTCCATAAGTGCATCGGCATCTACCACAGTACCTTCCCTACTCTTCATTTTTCCACTAGGCAAATCCACCATGCCGTAGCTTAGGTGATGTAACTGCGATGCCCAGTCGTAACCCAATTTTTTTAGAATCAAGAAAAGCACTTTAAAATGGTAATCTTGCTCATTGCCAACGGTATACACCATACCTCTCATATCGGGATGATTGGTGTAGCGCAAACGTGCCGTGCCCAAATCTTGGGTCATATATACCGAAGTGCCGTCTGTGCGAAGCAATAATTTTTCATCCAGTCCCTCGTTGGTCAAATCAACCCAAACTGAGCCGTCTTTTTTTCTGTAAAAAATACCTTTTTCAAGTCCTTCCTCAACAATTTCTTTCCCCAGTACATAGGTATCGCTTTCGTAATAATAGGAATTAAAATCAACCCCCAAACGCGAATAGGTTTCGGCAAAGCCTTCATATACCCAGCCGTTCATTTGCGCCCAAAGCGCACGTACTTGCGCATCGTTTTGCTCCCATTGCAATAACATCGTTTTGGCTTCTTGCAAAATAGGAGCTTCATTTTTGGCTTGCGCTTCTTCAATGCCCGAAGCGACCAAGTCGTTAATTTCTTTTTTGTATTGCTTATCAAAAAGCACATAATATTTTCCAACCAATGCATCGCCTTTTAATCCAGACGACTTGGGAGTTTCATCATTGCCATACTTTTGCCACGCCACCATCGATTTACAAATATGAATACCTCTGTCGTTAATGATTTGGGTGGTATGCACGTGGTTTCCGTTAGCAGCCAAAATATTGGCTATAGATGCGCCCAACAGGTTATTTCGAATATGTCCCAAGTGCAGGGGTTTGTTGGTATTTGGTGAGGAATACTCCACTATAACTTTTGGAGAGGATGTGGTAGACGCACTAAAACCAAAATCTACGTCTTGCTGAATACGCTGCAAAAAATCAATATAGTAAGATGCTGAAATTTGAAGATTTAAAAAGCCCTGTACCACATTATAGGCTTCAACTGCTGTTACTTTTTCAACCAAATAATCGCCCAATTCCGCGGCAAGGTCTGCGGGCTTTTTGGGTACGCTTTTTAACAGTGGAAACACCACCAAGGTCAAATCGCCCTCAAATTGTGGTTTGGTAGGTTGAATATCAAAAGTGGCAATCTCCTTGTTGTATTGCTCCTTAAAATAAACACGTAACTGTTCGGCAAGTTGTTTTTCCATCCCTCAAAATGAGCTACAAAGATACAGGTTTCCATAAGGTGCAGATAGTTTTACTGTATCTTTGTTAAATACCCAAAAGTATGAGATGACACCGCTGGAGTTGGCACAAAAATATATGGATTGCCTATTTGAAACAGGAAATTTGGAAGAATTGCGTAGCATTCTTTGTGATGACTTGTTTTTTATCGGTCCCTTATACAAATTCCATTCCGCAGACAGTTATCTTGATTCCCTTCGCAACGAGCCGCCCAAAGATTTTAACTACAGGCTCATCAAAAGCTATGGGGATAAAACTACTGCCTGCTTGCTATAACAGTTTTCAAAACCAGGAATTTCAACTCCAATGCGTCAGCTTTTTGAAACACGTAACGGAAAAATATCTCGAATACTCTTGGTTTTTGATACAGATAAATTTAAAAAACCATAACTTTCTAAAAAAAGCAATGCTAGCAAACGTATCGTATAACAACAAAGCGCAGCGCGATGAAATAGATGCCCTTGTGGGAAAACCCTTTACGCTTTTGCAGCGCATTAAATTAGGCGGAGTGGGTTCGCCAAAGCTGTATGTTACCTCAAGTAGCAAAGAAATTGACGCGC
>JBMYLU010000134.1:0-3092 GCA_049596595.1 Flavobacteriaceae bacterium
AAAGCCAAAGAGAAAAAAACTGTATTGGGAACCCTTACAAACACCGATATAACAAGGGGATACAAATCTTACATCATCACCAAAAAAGGCAGTGACGCAGCGCTAATCATCAAAAAAAACAAGTATAGCGATGTCGCATTAAACAACATTTTTGATGGATGCAAAAAGTTAAAGGAGCACATGGAAGGAACCTTTAAATTTAAAGATATGGCTGATCACGTTGCTTTTTTTAATAAACATTGTGGCAACTGAAAAAACATTTCTTTGCCTCAACTGGATTAATTGTAGGCACTCCCCCAAAAACTACCGTATAGGTTTAGTACTTAAAAACCATCTGCTCATAAACCTATTCTTCATCAATCGCTTTCTTTTTTTTGATGTTGGCACATGGAGTTGTATTCCTATCCCTTAACATTCGCTGAGAGGTACTCACGATTCATACGAGCAATGTTTTCTAGCGAGATGCCTTTGGGACATTCTACTTCGCAAGCTCCCGTGTTGGTGCAGTTTCCAAAACCTTCATCGTCCATTTGTTTTACCATATTAAGCACACGGTCGGTAGCCTCCACTTGACCCTGCGGCAAAAGCGCGTACTGCGATACTTTTGCTGAAACAAACAACATCGCTGAAGCATTTTTACAAGTCGCTACACAAGCGCCGCAGCCAATACAGGCGGCGGCATCAAATGCTTTGTCAGCATCTGCTTTTTCAATTGGAATCGCATTCGCATCTTGGGTGTTTCCAGAGGTATTTACCGATACAAAACCACCTGCGTGTTGAATGCGATCAAAAGCTGTACGATCTACAACCAAATCTTTGATTACAGGAAATGGCTTTGCGCGAAATGGCTCAATGTGAATGGTGTCGCCATCTTTGAATTTGCGCATGTGCAATTGACAGGTAGTAACCAAACGGTCTGGACCATGAGCTTCACCATTGATAAACATAGAACACGAACCACAAATACCTTCGCGACAATCGTGATCAAAAGCCACAGGGTCAATGCCCTGCTCCATGAGTTGCTCATTGAGTACATCCATCATTTCCAAAAACGACATATCAGGGGATACGCCATCAAGCGAGTAGGTTTGCATACTTCCTTTTACGGTGGCGTTTTCTTGTCGCCAAATTTTTAATATCAGTTTCATACGCTATTTATAAGATCGTGTTTTTAATTCGATATTCTCATAATTCAAAGGCTCTTTATGCAACTTTGCTTTGCTTGGCTCACCTCTATACTCCCATGCAGAAACAAACGTAAAGTTTGCATCATCACGTAGTGCTTCGCCCTCGGGACTTTGTGATTCTTCTCTAAAGTGTCCCCCACAAGACTCTGTGCGCTCCAATGCATCTTTGGCAAACAACTCACCTAACTCCAAAAAGTCAGCTACGCGAAGGGCTTTGGCTAGAGGTTCGTTAAACGAATCCGCTGTTCCAGGAACAAAAACCTCTTTATAAAATTCTTCACGGAGGGCTTTTACTTCTGCAATGGCTTCTTTGAGTCCAGCTTCGTTACGAGACATCCCACATTTATTCCAAATGATTTTCCCCAGTTTACGGTGGAAATAATCGACTGTTTTTGTGCCCTTATTATTCATAAACGCATCGATTTGCGCCTCAACACGCTGTTCGGCTTCCTCAAATTCAGGCGTATCTGTAGAAATCGGCCCGGTACGGATGTCATCTGCCAAATAGTCTCCAATAGTATAAGGTAATACAAAATAACCATCTGCCAATCCCTGCATGAGAGCCGAAGCACCCAAACGGTTGGCACCGTGATCAGAGAAATTTGCTTCTCCAATAGCAAAGCAGCCAGGTACCGTTGTCATAAGGTTATAGTCTACCCAAACGCCACCCATGGTGTAGTGCACCGCAGGATAAATCATCATTGGGGTTTCGTAGGGGTTCTGATCCACAATCTTTTCGTACATCTGGAACAGGTTGCCGTACTTTGCCTTAATAATTTCTTTCCCTAGTTTTTGTACAAGTGCTGTATCATTTTCATCCAACCCCTTTACGTGTGCTTTTTCTTTTCCGTAACGAACAATGGCATCTGCAAAATCTAAGAAAACGGCTTCACCGGTTTTGTTTACGCCATAGCCCTCATCGCAGCGCTCTTTGGCTGCGCGTGATGCCACATCTCGCGGTACCAAGTTTCCAAAAGCAGGGTAACGACGCTCCAAATAATAGTCGCGATCTTCCTCTGCCAAATCGGTAGGTTTGAGTCTACCCTCGCGAATGGCTTCGGCATCTTCTTTCTTTTTAGGCACCCAAATACGCCCATCATTTCTGAGGGACTCAGACATTAGGGTCAATTTGGACTGATGGTCGCCAGAAACGGGAATACAGGTTGGGTGAATTTGCGTAAAACACGGATTGGCAAAATACGCCCCTTGCTTGTGGATTTTCCAGGCAGCGGTTACATTGCTACCCATGGCGTTGGTAGACAAGTAGAACAAATTGCCATATCCTCCCGATGCGATTACAACGGCATGTGCAGCATGGCGTTCAATTTCGCCAGTGATTAAATTCCGGGTAATAATACCCCTTGCTTTACCATCAACTTTGACCAAGTCGAGCATTTCATGACGGTTGTACATTTTGATTTTCCCTCGTCCAATTTGACGGTTCATCGCCGAATAGGCGCCTAGTAAGAGCTGCTGTCCGGTTTGTCCTTTGGCATAGAAGGTTCGAGAAACCAATACGCCACCAAAAGATCGGTTGTCTAGAAGTCCGCCGTAATCACGTGCAAAGGGAACGCCTTGTGCAACACATTGGTCAATGATATTGGCAGATACCTCCGCCAGACGGTACACGTTGGCTTCGCGGGCACGGTAATCGCCACCTTTAACCGTGTCATAAAACAGGCGATAGGTAGAGTCGCCATCGCCTTGATAATTTTTAGCAGCGTTAATTCCTCCTTGCGCAGCAATAGAGTGGGCGCGCCTTGGCGAGTCTTGAAAGCAAAAAGCCTTTACGTTATAGCCCAGTTCGGCAAGGGTAGCCGCAGCAGAACCACCAGCTAAGCCCGTACCAACCACGATTACATCGATCAAACGTTTATTGGCTGGACTGACCAAGCGGATATTATT
>JBMYLU010000135.1:0-3084 GCA_049596595.1 Flavobacteriaceae bacterium
ATCGATTGAAAAACGGTGTAACTACGTGCCTAAAACTAGCTAGCGCGTAGGCTTACATCGACTATAGGCGCAGAGTGCGTAATATACCCCAGCGATACAAAATCGACTCCCGCTTCGGCATAAGACACTATGGTTTCTGGAGTAATGTTACCAGAGGCTTCTGTTGGTAATTTGCCACCAATTAGCGCTACCGCTTCACGTAAAAGTTCGGGAGACATGTTATCCAATAAAACCCTGCTAATCCAAGGGTATTCTAAACAAACAGCGACTTCTTCTAGGGTTCTAGTTTCAACAATAACAGGAATTGGATTTGGCAGGCTGTCACAATAGGATTTTGTCTTTTCCAGAGCTGCTGATAACCCCCCACAAAAGTCAATATGGTTATCTTTAAGCATCATCGCATCATACAAGCCCATGCGGTGATTTGCACCTCCACCAATGAGCACCGCCCACTTTTCAGCAATACGAAAATTAGGGGTTGTTTTCCGTGTATCTAAGACTTTACATGAAGTGTGATTGATACGTTGTTGCGCAAAATTGGTAACCATAGCAATGCCACTCATCCGTTGAATGGCATTCAACAAAATCCGTTCCAAGGAAAGTATCTGTTGTGTACTTCCCTCTAGAGTAAATAGCGCATCACCTTTGCCAAAAGGAGTGCCATCTTCAAGAAAAGAGGTGAGTTTAACCTCAAGGGCATAAAGTTCTAAAACAAGTTTACAAAAAGCCACTCCTGCCAACACACCATCTTCTTTAGCAAAAAGGGTTGCTTTAGATTGATGCGCAGTCGGAAATATGGCTTTTGATGTATGATCCCCGTGGTTGCTCCAATCTTCTTTTACTGCTTGGTGTATACACAAAATCAATTCGTTGCGGTATGTGTCAATAAATGTATTATGCATAATCTTCATTGTAATATACCCCTTTATTTTCAGGGTATTTTTGGGATTGTTTAATCATCAAATAGGCAACACTAACCAAATTACGAAGTGTTGTCAATTGAGGGGTTAGTTTGTTTTGTTGATACAATTCTTTGGTAGCTAAATAAACTTCATGAAGCTCATTTTCTGCCTCTTGCAAACGTAGTCCAGATTTAATTATACCCACGTGATTGCTCATAATCTGCTGAAGGGTTGTGCGTAATTTTCGAATACGTTCCGTTTTTTGGTTTGATATATCTTCGGTTCCTTTCCAACTTGGAATAACCTCAAAGAAAGAAGTTGGCAAAAAAGGTTTTGTAAGTTCCTTATTGGAGTGCTCCGCAGCACGCGCTGCAAATACCAATGCTTCTAATAATGAGTTTGACGCAAGGCGGTTTGCGCCATGCAAACCCGTATGACTGCACTCGCCAATGGCATATAAACCCCGAAGGCTACTCTGTCCGTGTTCATCAACGTCAATGCCGCCGCAAATGTAATGCGCGGCAGGCAATACAGGAATGTAGTCATTACGAATATCAACACCTACTTTCTGGCAATTTGAGAATATGGTAGGGAATTGCTGCTGCAGAATTTGTGGGTCGATATGTGTGGCATCAAGATATACGTGGGGTGTACCGTGTTTCTCCATTTCAGCATGAATGGCACGGGAAACAATATCTCGTGGCGCTAAATCTTTTCTAGAATCGTATGAGACCATAAAAGCTTCTCCTTTATGATTTCGTAAAATGGCACCAGCACCACGAATTGCTTCTGTAATTAAAAACGTATTTCCATTCACTTTTGGAAAAAGAGCCGTGGGGTGAAACTGCACAAAATGAAGGTTTTCGATATGTACTTTTGCACGGTAGGCAGCACCTAAACCATCGCCTGTTGCAGCGCTTGGGTTGGTCGTGTGCGCATACACTTGTCCTGCTCCGCCAGTGGAGAGAATGGTGAGTTGCGCTGTGATTTTCACAATTTGTTCATCCAGTTTTGAAATCACATAAGCACCATAACAACGCCCATGTGCAGCATCATCAATATGGTGATCTGTTATAAGGTCAACTAGAGAGTGATTTTCAAAAAAAGTGATATTTTTAAGAGACCGTGCTTTTGCAATCAAAGCCCGTTGAATATGCAAACCCGACATGTCTTTGTGATGCACAATACGTTCTGCAGAATGACCGCCTTCTTTACCTAAGTGCAAATCTTTTCCATTTTTGTCAAACTGCGCACCCCAATCCGTGAGCTCTTTAACACATTTCGGACCCTCTCGAACCACAAAATCAACAACCATAGGATTTGAAGTATTATCGCTAGCACGCATAGTGTCAGCAAAATGGTCTTCGTATGAATCTTTTATAAAATCGGAAACCACTGCAATACCTCCCTGTGCATATTTGGTATTGCTTTCAAACAAATCGCGCTTAGAAATCAAGACAATTTGTTTATTTGGAGACAATTGCCCTAAACGAACTGCATAGCTTAAACCTGCTATCCCCGTTCCAATAACCAAAACATCTGCGTGCATATCAGGATATTTCTAACATACGGTCGATGGGTGCTTTTGCAGCTTCCATCAAAGCTTTGTCTAGTATAATTTCGGGAAGTTCGTATACCAAACAATTATATAATTTCTCAAGGGTGTTGAGTTTCATAAAAGCACATTCGCTGCAGGCACAGGTATCGTCAGATACGGGAGCCGGTATAAAGGTTTTGTGCGGAGCACGTTTTCTCATTTCATGCAAAATACCCGCTTCGGTAGCGACAATAAATTCTTGAGCATCATCTTGCTGAACAAAATTCAATAATCCCGAAGTACTTCCAACATAATGCGCAATATCAAGCACTTGTGATTCACTTTCGGGATGTGCGATGAATTTCGCTTTTGGATATTCTTGTGCCAATTGCACAATTTTATCAAATGAAAAGGCTTCGTGCACAATGCAAGAACCCTCCCATAAAATCATATCCCTACCCGTTTCTTTAATCAAATAACGACCTAAATTTTTATCAGGTGCAAAAATAATAGGCTGTTCTTTTGGAATACTTTCAATGATTTTGACTGCATTGCTTGAAGTACACACAATGTCGCTCAATGCCTTAATCTCTGCCGAACAATTGATATAGGTAACCACAATAGCATCTGGATGTTGTGCTTTAA
>JBMYLU010000136.1:0-3057 GCA_049596595.1 Flavobacteriaceae bacterium
TCCCTTGCCTCTTATTTCTTTTATTTTATTGTGAACAAGAAGCGTCCTAAATAGTTTTTCCTTTTCTAGCGTTTCGGTAATTAAATTTCCTTTAATGACAGTTGAAAGTGTTGCTCTACATGCAGCCGCAATAACAGGATTTCCACCAAAAGTGGTAATATGCCCAAGCGAGGGATTTTCTTTAAGTGTTGCCATATGATGCTGAGCTGCAATAAATGCGCCTACGGGAAGTCCGCCACCCAACCCTTTTCCCGTAACGAGAATGTCGGGGACTATGTCATGGTCCATAAAGGCAAATAGCTTGCCTGTTCTTCCCATTCCGGGTTGAATTTCATCTAAAATTAGCAATGCGCCTACCTGCTCACAGCGTTTTTTTACAGTTTTTAAATAGTCTTTATTAGGGAGAATAAATCCCGCTCCACCTTGAATGGTTTCTAAAATAACCGCTGCGGTTTTAGTAGTAATTTTATGTAGTTCCTTATTACTATTGAATTCAATAAATGAAGTGCCAGGAATTAGTGGTCTATAATCACGTTTTCTTTCCTCGTAGCCCATGACACTCATTGCTCCCATAGTGTTTCCGTGATAGGCGTTTTTTGCCGAAACGACTTCATAGCGTCCCGTAACACGCTTAGCTAATTTTAGTGCTCCTTCAATAGCCTCTGTACCCGAATTAGTTAGATAAGTGGTGTCTAATGGGGTGGGGAGATTGTCAGCCAATAGCTTAGTCAAAAGTACAGGTTCTTCTTGAACGAATTCGCCATAAACCATTACGTGCATATATTTCCGCAATTGCTTTTTGATGGCACGCACTACCCTAGGGTGTCGATGCCCCAAACTGCATGCCGAAACACCAGCCACAAAGTCTAGGTATTTTTTATTGTTTTTGTCGTATAAATAACACCCCTTGGCACGAACTATTTCCAAGCCCATAGGATGCGGGGTGGTTTGTGCTTGAAATTTTTCAAATAATGAAGCAAGTGATGCCATGTGTTTATTGTCGCTCGTTAACTTCTATTTGAGGCAGTTTAGGTACAACGGGTAAAGAAAATTGTGCTAAGTCTACTCCGTGAAACAAATCTTCTTTTTTGTAGATGCGCTCATTTTCACGCCAAGAAAAACCCAATAATTGCCGTGCGTTTTCGGGCAATTCTTTTGGCGGATACACAATTCCGTCTGGATTAGTGTAAAATGTAACTTTGTCAATACCACTGTCTTCAAACGTCAATTGAAGTGCACTGCAAATAGCCTTGTCAATACCAACAAGGTCAAGGGTTTCGTTGTCATACAAATAATAAACCATTTCAGTATTTTGAATCACATCAACAGTTTTGAGGCTTCTGCCCTCAAACTTACCTTTGAGTAGTATCCCCTTAATCTGATTAAAGTTTTTTGCATCTAAGCTGTCTTGCTCCACAACAAAGGCATTACTGTAAATAAGCAGCGAGTCCAACACCTCTTTTTCCATGTCTATGGTTAAATGGATTTCATCTCCTGTCATCTGACTTTCTGCAGACCATAAAATAGGATTGCGTTGTGCAATTTCTTGTGGAGTCAAAAATTGTAATTCTTTTTCGCCTAGAGGTTTCCGAATGAGTTTTGCGCGACCTATTTTTTGATTAAAGTGGATAGAATCCGTCTTGCCACTCAAATCTTCTTTAAAGATCCGCACATCGTGAAAACCGCGCAAAATCCGTTCTTCGGGAGGTCCTGTGGCAATTAGTGTGTCGGCATGAATAAAAAGGGAATCTTGTTCCACCAAATTTATGGCAACAGCTCTGTGGGTAACCATGGCAGAATCACGCGCTTTGAAAACCTGACCATAATTCCCTGTAATAAACGAATTATTTATGGTGTCAGTAATGCGAATATTGTTAGTAGCTGATGCATACTGCTTACTATCGTCAAAATAGATGCTATCCCCAATAATATTTCGGTTGTTGTAATCAACAGAAGCCTCTTTTTTAAAGTATCCGAGTTTGCGTGTTGTGTCATAAAACCCTAGACGACAACGTACAAAGTAATCTTCTCCAATTATCGTGGTTTTACCGTAGAAAAAAGCGTATTTACTATCGGTATAAAAATCCAATCGTGCGGAATTGACTTTAAAGTCAGGATGTGTAATAACTACCTGATCTTCAAATTGATACTTTTTGCTTATAGAAACATAAGTACCTTTTTTACTGGTAATAGTTGTTAGGCTGTCATAAACAGTTCCACCGGCCGGGTAAAAAGCTTTATCAGCAATTCGATCAAAATAAAGGGTGTCTGTTTTGAGCAACATTTCTTTATTATCAAGAATCACGTTTTCTTTGGCAACGGCTAGCTTTATGTTTCCGTCATAATCAACCGTTTGACTTGTAAGTACAATGCTGTCGCCTTGTTTTACGCGAACATTTCCTACCGCATTAAAGCGGTTTTCTTGCTTGTAGAAAAAGGCTTTGTCAGACCAAACGTCCATACCTTGATGGACCATATGAACCTGCTTTGTAGGGCTACGCTCTAAGATATTTGCTCCCGGAAAATTTTCTTCGTCTAACTGAAAAGAACCTGCCTGTCGTATCTCAATTTGTTGTTCTTGTGCCCATAAACCAAAAGACAAAAACAACAAAACCAAAGAATACGAGGTGGCTTTCATGGGGTGTTATTCGATAGAACGGAAAATGGTTTGACTGCGGTCAGGACCAACAGAAACAATACGAATTGGTACTTCTACAAAAGTTTCAATAAAAGCAATGTATTCATTAAATGTTTTAGGTAAGTCACGCTCATTACGCATACCCGTTAAGTCTTCTTTCCAACCGGGTAGTGTTGTGTATTGTGGGGTGAGCTCTTCAGGGTTTAACGAATAGGGCAAATGCGTGATACTCTCGCCTCTGTATTCATAAGCAGTACAAACGTTTAACTCATCAAAGCCTGAAAGCACATCGCCTTTCATCATCATGAGTTGGGTAACACCATTGACCTCAACAGCATATTTTAACGCAACCAAATCCAGCCAACCACAACGACGTGCACGACCGGTTGTAGCACCAAATTCGTGTCCTACGCGTCCCA
>JBMYLU010000137.1:0-2995 GCA_049596595.1 Flavobacteriaceae bacterium
AATACCCCAACAACAATGAGTGCTCCTGAAACCAAATAAGCAACTCTACGTTTTTTAAGAAACGTAATCGCTAGGTTACGGAACAAGTTTCTAGTAGCCTTAGTTGCAAACTCCAAGGCGTGTCCTTTTGCCAAACGTGCATCGACCAATAATCGTGTAACAAAAATAGCGGTGGACAATGAAGTGGCAATACCAATAAGAAGGGTTGTGGCAAAACCTTTAATAGGTCCAGTTCCAAAAATGAACAAAATAAAAGCTGTCAGTCCAGTAGTTATATTAGCATCTAGAATAGATGACAAGGCATTTTTGAAGCCATCAGCAACCGCCTGTTTTTGTCCTTTTCCTTTAGCTAGTTCTTCACGGATACGCTCGAAAATAAGCACATTAGCATCTACTGACATACCAATAGTAAGAACGATACCTGCAATTCCAGGAAGCGTAAGTACTGCTCCAAGACCTGCCAAAATGCCAAATATCAGGACAATGTTAAGTGACAAAGCAATATCAGCATATAAACCTGCTCTACCGTAGTAGAAAACCATCCATGCCAATACCAAAAGAAGGGCAATAAC
The DNA here is from genome assembly GCA_049596595.1 of Flavobacteriaceae bacterium. Taxonomy (GTDB): domain Bacteria; phylum Bacteroidota; class Bacteroidia; order Flavobacteriales; family Flavobacteriaceae; genus UBA7446. The sequence continues at coordinate 573 of JBMYLU010000137.1, forward strand.
AAAAGAATTTACCCCACTTTCAATAGCCTCTTGGCCTAGCGACGGACCTACAATTTCAGATTGAATAATTTCAGCAGAGGCAGGGAGTTTACCAGCACGCAAAACGTTTGCTAAGTCAATGGCTTCCTCAAGAGAAAATTGTCCTGAAATTTCAGACCGTCCTCCGCTTATCGCACCTTTTGAAACACCTGGAGCAGAATACACCACATCATCAAGAACAATGGCAATGTTGCTTCCTTCACGGAAGGCCTTTCCTGTCATTTCTTCCCAAATACGCGCTCCTTTTCCGTTCATTTGCATCGTGACAGTAGGGGCGCTTAGTTGGTCATAACTTTGTGCAGCATCTACAATAACACTTCCGCTCAGCGGAGGCTGATTCGCTCTATTCGCTTTTATCACGTACAGGTCAACCAAATCAGTTTGTTGATTTGGAATCCCCCACAAAAATTTGGTAAATCGTAAGTCTGCAGGCAATAGCGCACGCACATCTGAACGGCTTAAGTATTCGTCCAAAACAGGTTGGTCGTTTACATCAACTTGCAGTAAAACGGGCCCACCTGCATATCCAGCACCTTTTACATAATCATAAATTGGGTTTACTACTGTACTTATGGAATCTTGCTGAGCAGAAACATCCGAAAGTAAATCATCGATTTCGGAAGATTCATCAGCAACTGTGTCTTTTTCGGTTACAACTACTGTTTTAAGCAATTCGTTGGCTTGCGCCAAAAATGTACCATAAGATTGATTTGAAGCCGTTTCCCAAAATTCAAGTTGGGCAGTACTTTGCAACAAGTTTTTTACACGTTCCACATCGCGTGCACCGGGAAGTTCCACCAAAATACGACCCGAATTCCCTAAACGTTGAATGTTGGGTTGTGTTACACCAAATTTGTCAATACGCTTGCGCAAAACCTCAAAAGCAGAAACAATAGATGCATCAATTTTATTGAGAATTATAGGCTTAACCTCTTCATCGGTCATGTTGAAGTTAATATCATCACTAAGTGTGCGATTGGCAAATATCTCAGGGCTAGCAAGTTTTTGATCGCCTTTGATGGCGTCAAAAGCCTCGAAAAAACTTTCTACATAGGTGTCATCAGAAGATTTTTGAAGCACGTCTGCGTCTTCTAACGCTTTGTTAAATAGCGGGTTGCGAGAGTTTTCAGCTAATCCTTTTAAAATGTCTTTCACCGAAACTTGCAGAATAACATTAATCCCTCCCTTAAGGTCTAGTCCTTTGTTAAGCTCACGATCTTTAGCAACAGCATATGAGGTAAATCCAAAAGCTTTTTGGTCAGCAATAGAATCCAAATAGGCACGCTCTGCTAAATCTACTCGAGCAAAATAATCCGCATCATCAGGATTTACAGTAGCCTGAGCATAAGCCTTAGCATCAGATTCGATTTTGGAGGTGATAAACGTAAAAGAAAGTTGGTAAAGGCTGACAAGGCCAAATAAAACGGTAAAAAGTTTGATAAGTCCGTTATTCTGCATGATAATATTTTTAGTGTCGTAAATGAGACGAGCAAATATAGGATATCCGCCCTGATTAACAAATTGATAAATTTAGTGCCACTATGTTACGAAAGTATGGTGTCTAACGCTGAATTCATAGTGCGAACAGCAGCAGCACTTTTGTCAAAGGTTGCTTGCTCTTCTTCGTTGAGATTTACATCTACAATAGATTCCCAACCCGAACGCCCAATAACACAAGGAACACCAATACAAATATCTTGTTGGTTGTATTCGCCTTCTAAGTATACCGAACAAGGAATGATACGCTTTTGGTCGTTCAAAATACTGTCAACCAAATAGGCAACCGAAGCTCCCGGTGCGTACCACGCAGAAGTTCCAAGCAGTTTGGTTAGCGTTGCTCCCCCTACCATAGTATCAGCAGCTACTTGTTGTAGTGCCTCATCCGTAAGTAGTGTAGAAACAGGAATCCCGTTGTATGAAGCTAATCGAGTCAATGGAATCATGGTAGTATCTCCATGACCTCCAATGACCATTCCATGAATATCATTTGCGGGCTTATCTAAGGCCAATGCCAAATACGTTTTAAAGCGGGAGCTATCTAATGCACCTCCCATGCCAATGATTCGGTTTTTTGGTAATCCTGTTTTTTTGAGTGTTAAATAGGTCATGGTATCCATAGGATTTGACACCACAACAATAATAGCATCAGGGGAATTTGCTAAGACATTCTCTGCAACAGATTGCACAATACCTGCGTTAATACCTATAAGCTCCTCGCGTGTCATCCCAGGCTTTCGTGGAATCCCAGAAGTAATTACGACAACATCGCTATTTGCAGTTTTCTTGTAGTCGCTGGTTGTTCCAACAATTTTGGTATTAAAACCAAGCGTTGTTGCTGTTTGCATCATATCTAAGGCCTTACCTTCGGCAAAACCTTCTTTAAT
>JBMYLU010000138.1:0-2966 GCA_049596595.1 Flavobacteriaceae bacterium
CTTTCTTTCTTTAGGGCCATTGTGCCCAAGGAATTCGGCTGAGCAATAAAAGGGTGCCTAAGCCGTAGAAAACGGCAATTCTAAAAAACTTTTTGCGGTCGTTGGCGGCTTTTTTGTGCAGCGACCATCCCATAGTAATAAGCACTATTGCCAAGATGTTTGTGGTGGGGTGCTCTACCAAATACAGGCGAAGCGTAGCATCTTTCATCACAGCGCCCATACCGTTTTCCCATGCCGAAAAGTAGGGAGAAACAAAATATACCACAAGACCCAACAGCAGTTGGATGTGCGAAAAAATAAGTCCAAAAAGCGAAAGGCGAAGATCACGGTTACCAAAATTGCGATTGCCTCCCACGCCCCAAAATGCGTTTAAAACCGCCAAGACCAAGGTAATAAGTACCACATAGGCGAGGCGTGAATGTAAAGAAATGATAACGTCCATAAATATTGTTTCCAACAAAAATACAGAATTCGTGGCGGTTAGCCACGCTAAGACACATAAACGATTTCGCTCTCCTTTAGCTGTGGCTGAACGGTGAGGTTTAAAAACACTTGCGCTAGGGTAACCACATCTTTTTCGCAGTACCGCACAATGCGTGCTAGGTCGTTTTCTTCATAATACACCCGAGCCACGTCCGAGCCGTCCATGTCGTCTTTGGGCGAAGGGATATCAAAAAAATGCGCCAATAGTTTAAGCGAGGTGTAATGCTTAAAATCTCCAAATTTCCAAAGCTCCAAAGTGTCCAGATGCGGTACTTCCCACGGTTTTTTACCCATGAGTTGCAACACATAGGGCAATTCCAATTGATGCTTTAGCATACGTCGTGCTACATAGGGAAAGTCAAACTCCTTACCGTTATGCGCACAAAGGCGGTGTTGGGGTGTAGAAAAATGCGTGTTCAAAAGTTCTCGAAACGCTGTAAGAAGTTCAACTTCTTCCCCCGAAAAGCTACGTACTCTAAATTGCCTACCGTCGGTTGTGGTGGTAACAAACCCTACGGAAATACACACAATTTTTCCAAACTCTGCCCAAATCCCCGCACGATGATAATATCCCTCAGCACTAAGATCATCTTCTTTCCGCTTATAGGCGGTTTTGGCAGCATACAGTTCTTGGGTTTCCGTATCCAATTGATTAAAATCAATAGCTTCTGGAACCGTTTCAATATCTAAAAACAGGATGTTTTCAAGGGCGTAGGTCATTGTTTTCATAATGCAGCATGGCAAAGGCTTCTTCCATATACCCCAAATAATCGGCAGAATGTCTCACGCCCGGCAAGTCGGGGAGTTGCCGGTGACCCAACCGCACTACAATAACATCGTCTTCGGGGAATACAATTACATATTGCCCGTTGTGACCGCGCATACTGTAGTAGCGTTTGCCTATATGGGTGCCCAACCACCATCCGTAGCCGTAGTCTTCGCCGTTTTCAAATTGGGGAGTAATGGATTTTTGTACATAGCTGGGGTCAATAAGTTGTTCGCCGTTCCATACCCCTCCGTTTTTAAACAAGGCAGCAAAACGCGCAAAATCCCTTGCGTTTGAATTAAAACAGCAATACGATTTTTCTACCCCTTTTTCGGCAGAGTCCAAACGCCAATTGGCATCGGCTTGTGCCCCTAGCGGATTCCAAAAATAACGCCTTACCAATTCTGAAATGGTTTCGCCTGTGGCAGCCGTAAGTACTAAAGACAGCAACTGCGTGCTTCCACTTTGGTATATGAACTTTTTCCCAGGCTCATCTACAATCGGAATGGCTTGCATCACTCCTGTAATATCACGGGTAATGTAGGTGCGAGGGGTAATGGTGAGTAAGTTGTCATAATCCTCTTTCCACTCCAAACCCGAAGACATGGTAGCTAAGTTCCCAACGGTCATCTCATCGGCATAAGGCCCTGTAAGCCAAGGCAGAAAATCTTTGGCTTTTTGGTCAAAGCTTTCCACATGCCCTTCTTCAATGGCTTTTGCTAGCGAGGCAGCCACAATGGTTTTGACCATAGAAAAGGAGTTTGTTTTGCTGCTTTTGCCAAAGCCATCAAAATACTGCTCGTGCCAAATGGAATCGTTTTTAATAATCATAAAAGCAACGGTTCCATGCGCTTTGTGCAACGCATTTAGGGCATCTGTTGCAGGGACGATATTGTAATTTTTGTGTACTGCCCACGGTTGAGGGCTATCGCTTTTTGGGATTTCTCTAACCTCAAAATGGATGTAATCTTCCAAGCCTGCAGTAGTTCTGCCAATCTCAAAGACTTTTGCACCCAACTCAAATAGGTACCCGTAACCCGAAACATAAAGACCGGCAACAAATAAGGCAAGTAGGACAAAAACCCCTTTTAACAAGGAAACTATCTTTTTCATGGTATAATTTCCTAGCAAATTACGAATAATTTAATTACCGCAGCAGTTCAATGGCACGTTCGGCATGATAGCTTACAATAATAGACGCGCCGGCACGCTTAAACGCCATAAGTTGCTCCATCATAACGGCATCGTGGTCTAACCAGCCTTTTTCGGCAGCGGCTTTAAGCATGGCGTATTCCCCACTAACCTGATACACAGCAATGGGGGTGTGTATTTGATTTGCCAAATCACGGACAATATCCAAGTAGGGCATTCCGGGTTTTACCATCACAATATCGGCTCCTTCTTCAATATCCCTAAGGGTTTCTACCACCGCCTCTTTACGATTTGCCACATCCATTTGATAGGTTTTTTTGTCGCCAAATCCGGGTGCAGAGTCTAAGGCATCGCGGAAGGGGCCATAATGTGCCGAGGCATATTTGGCGCTGTAACTCATAATGGCGGTATTGACATAACCCGCATTTTCAAGTGCCTCTCGGATGGCAAAAATACGCCCGTCCATCATATCGCTAGGCGCAACAATATCGGCACCGCTTTCGGCATGGCTTACCGCCATTTTTGCCAAAAGGGCTACGGTAGCATCATTTACAATTTGCCCATT
>JBMYLU010000139.1:0-2935 GCA_049596595.1 Flavobacteriaceae bacterium
AGGATTACTGCCTCTACCTCATCGCCAACATTGACAAAGTCTTGCGCCGAGCGTAAGTGCGTACTCCACGACATTTCAGAAACGTGAACGAGTCCTTCAACACCAGGAGCAACCTCAACAAAGGCGCCATAGTCCGCAATAACGGTAACCTTACCTTTTACGGTATCGCCTTCGTTCATGGTTTCACCTAAGGCTTCCCATGGGTGCTGCGTAAGTTGTTTTACACCTAATTGGATACGTGATTTATCATCATCAAAATCAAGAATAACCACATTAAGCTGTTGCTCTACTTCTAGAATTTCACTTGGATGGGTGATTCTGTTCCAAGAAAGGTCGGTAATGTGTACTAGACCATCTACGCCTCCAAGGTCAATGAACACCCCGTAAGAAGTGATGTTTTTAACTGTACCCTCAAGTACTTGACCTTTTTCAAGCTGGGATATGATTTCTTTCTTTTGCTCTTCGATATCCGCCTCAATGAGTGCTTTATGTGACACCACTACGTTTTTAAACTCATGGTTGATTTTTACAATCTTAAATTCCATGTTTTTGTTCACGTACTGATCGTAATCACGGATAGGTTTAACATCAATTTGAGAACCAGGCAAGAAAGCTTCGATACCAAATACATCTACAATCATTCCACCTTTGGTACGGCACTTTACAAATCCAGTAACTACTTCTTGACTGTCGTGTGCGGCATTTACACGATCCCATGCCATGATGGTACGTGCTTTACGGTGTGACAAAATCAGTTGTCCTGTTTTGTCTTCGCGAGTGTCAATCATTACCTCAACCGAATCGCCAACCTTTAAATCAGGGTTGTAGCGGAATTCATTTAAGGAAATTACACCTTCGGATTTTGCGTTGATATCAATAATCGCCTCGCGATCTGTCATGTGAATTACTTTTCCAGTAACCACGTCAGACCCCTGCGTGTCTACAAAGTTTTCGGCAACTAGTTTTTCAAATTCTTTGAGTTTATCATCTTCAACAGCCTCGATACCTTCTTCGAAATTTTGCCAATCAAAGTTGGCTAAAAATTCGTCGGGTGATACGGTGGGTGTTGTGTCTTCTTGTGGAGTTTCTACTGTTTCGGGCTGTGCCTCTTCAGTAGTGGTTTCAGGAGCAACGCCTTGGATTGCTTCCTCTAGGGGTTGGTTTTCGTCAGCCATGCTGCGGTTTTTTGTATTCTGCTTGGTTGAGTAATTGCGCCACCGCACAGAAGGGTTTATCTTAATTTTTCCTTTCGGGATTACTCTAATGCGCCTACCAAAAGGAGCGCAAATGTACTGTTTTTATATAGATAGGCAAAAATTTAGGGTACAAACAATATAGACCTTGCTAAAATTATATTGCTAATCTTAAATTTACCAACTTCAATACATGCTGGAGCATTTCCTCTACATTGTGTTTTGTTGTATCTAAGGCAATGGCGTCTTCTGCTTGTACAAGTGGCGAGTCGGTGCGGGTGCTATCCAAATGGTCACGTTGGGTGATATTTTCCAAAATAGCATCAAAAGTAACCGTTGGATCTTGTGGCTTTAATTCCTCATATCGGCGTTGCGCACGGGTGTGCGCATCAGCAGTTAAAAAAAGTTTTAGGTCAGCGTTGGGAAAAACTACGGAGCCAATATCGCGTCCGTCCATGACAATGTTTTGATGGGTACCCAAAATACGCTGTTGCGCTACCAAAAAAGCACGTACTTCAGAGATGGCCGCAACCCTACTCACGGCATTAGAAACTGCCATTCCACGAATTTCATGGCTTACGTCTACCCCATTCAACATCAGTTTATTATTGGCAAAAGTCAATTGGATATCATCAAGATTTGCTAAAAGGGCTTCTTTGTCAAAATGGGTATTGGTAAGCCATTGTTGCTGCTGGGCATACAGGGTAATTCCTCTGTACATTGCTCCAGAATCCACATAAACAAAACTCAACGCCTTAGCTACTCCTTTAGCAAGGGTGCTCTTTCCAGTAGACGATGCGCCGTCAATAGCAATAATAAATGGTTTTTTCATTTTGTTATTTTCTTGGTTCTAGGGTTACACCTAGAAACGTACGGTTTCCGGCTACGTTGTAACGTGCGTGGCTCAACTGAAAGCGTAATCGGCGGAGCTGCATCCCAACACCAAACGATAATCCGGAGAAATTACGCACGTCCAAAATACGCAATTCTGCTGCACGCTGCGCATGGTACCCCAAACGAATAGAAAATAAGCCTTCGGGAAAAAGTTCTACGCCCATAGTAGCGTGACGGAGTAGCTTTTTTACAAATCCTGATTGTTGTTGCGAGCGGTTGCCGTTTAGGTCGGTTGTAGCTTCTTCGGGGTTATCAAAATATATAGGCCATTTATTTAGGTGGTGTAAGGAAACGTGCCATCGTAAAGGCAAATGCTCAAGGGCACTAGAAAATCCAAGCGTCAAATTTGCAGGCAAGGGTTCAAAAACATCTTCATAAGCGGTGAGTTGTTTACCCATGTGTTGGTATACTAATCCTACACGCCAAGGTTTGTTGATTGGACTATAATACACCCCAATATCGGCGGTAAGTCCTGAGGAAGAATAGCTTTCTAAATTGGAAAGAATATAACGTACTCGCGCACCTACATGCACATTTGGTCGTAAAAAATAGTGCGAAGATGCCAAGCCCAAAGCAACCTCAGAGCCACTAAAATTTGCCGTTGGGTTCCCCAAATCATCAGCGCCCTCAAAGGTGCCGTAATTGATATACTTTACATCAAAAACCAAGGCTTTGGCACGATTTAAGGTATACGCATAGGCTGCCGAACCTCGATGAATTCCATCAAAATAGGGTTCGTAATTTACCATTACCTGTCCGCCGTGCTCGCCACGAATCGTAGCGGGATTGGCAAGAGTTGTACGTGGTAAGCTGCTCGCACTTCGGGAAGAAGACTACATACTTGCAGC
>JBMYLU010000140.1:0-2919 GCA_049596595.1 Flavobacteriaceae bacterium
TAGCTTATCAATTTTAAATTAAACAAAGCTTGTTCACCGCAGTAATCGTTGATGATGAGGCACGCAATATCGCACTTTTCTCGTATTACCTAGAAAAGTATTGCCCAAATATTACAATTGAGGCTTCTTTTACCAAAAAGGCGAGAGCTGTAAGGCACTTAATCAGCAATAAACCTGATATTCTTTTTTTGGACATTGTTCTTGACGAGGGTAGTGGCTTTGATATTTTGGATGAGGTCGGTCACGAAGACATGCAGGTGGTTATGTGTACTGCCCATGATGAGTTTGCACTTCGTGCTATTCGCTATCAAGTTGTAGATTATCTGTTAAAACCCCTTGAAATTCAAGACCTTATTGCTACGGTTGATAAAATTGAAAAAAAACTTAAAAGCTCTGAAGACAAACAAGTTTTCGATGCATCTATATTTGACCAGTTCGACAAGTTAAAGCTAAACGCAAATAATCGATTTGCATTTTCGGATAGATTTGCTATTGATTTCGTTTCGCAAGACGACATATTGTGCATTGAAACTCACAAAGGAAGAGACAAATCGGAAGTGGTGTTAAAGCATCATGAAAAAGGTGAATATCTATTGGTAAACCAGACCATTTTTGAGTTGGAAAAAAAATTAACTGGCAACAATGCATTTTTCCGTGTGGGCAGAACTTGTATTGTCTGTATTAGTGCCATTTCTTCCATATTGCGCAATAACAGGTATATACTTGTTTTAACAAATGGAAAACGCATTATTATTTCACGTAAGGGCTATAAGGCATTGATAGACTTTATTGAAAAAGCATATGAAACCAAGCTTTAGCTTTTTTATTGGCAGTAGCTTTAGTATTTTTGTTTCATGTTCACTAAAACCACACATACCGAACAATTTATTGATTTAGAGCATCAACATGGTGCCCATAATTACCATCCATTGCCTGTGGTTTTGGAACGTGGAGAAGGAGTGTATCTATGGGATGTTGAAGGGAAGAAATATTTTGATTTTCTTTCTGCATATTCTGCTGTAAATCAAGGGCATTGCCATCCAAAAATTGTACAAGCCCTTCAAGACCAAGCGCAACAATTGTGCTTGACTTCCCGCGCGTTTCACAATAGTGCTTTTGGTCCGTATGCTGCCTTTATAACCAAGTACTTTGGATTTGATAAAATTCTCCCTATGAACTCGGGCGCAGAGGCTGTTGAAACTGCCATAAAAATTGCTCGAAAATGGGGTGTTCAAAAAAAGGGTATTCCTCAAGAACAAGCTCAAATTGTTGTTTGCCATGGAAATTTTCACGGAAGAACAACTACCATCATTTCCTTTTCAGACGATACTGTAGCCAAAAAAGATTTTGGTCCCTACACACCAGGTTTTATTTCCATTCCGCACAACGATATAGCTGCGCTAAAAAATGCATTTGAGGCGAATAAAAATATCGTTGGATTTTTGGTAGAGCCTATTCAAGGTGAGGCTGGAATTTATACTCCAGAAGAAAGCTACATGCGTGAAGTACAACACCTTTGTAACCAGCACGAAGTGCTGTTTATTGCCGATGAAATTCAGACTGGAATTGCCAGAACAGGTTCGTTATTAGCCGTATGTGGAAATTGTAGCTGTGATTCATCCTGTCTGCGTCAGCCAGATACATTTGCTAAACCTGACATCTTGATTTTGGGAAAAGCGCTCAGCGGGGGGGTATATCCAGTATCTGCTGTTTTGGCAAACAACGATGTAATGGAAGTAATTCAACCTGGTGAACACGGCAGTACTTTTGGCGGTAATCCTATTGCAGCTGCTGTTGCAATGGCAGCTTTGACTGTTGTTAAAGAAGAAAAACTAGCAGAAAACGCACGGAAATTGGGAGGAATTTTCCGAGATGCCATGAATGCGTATATCAAAAATAGCCAAGTTGTTACCTTAGTTCGCGGAAAAGGATTGCTAAACGCTATTGTTATTAATGATTCGCCAGAAAGCGATACTGCATGGAAGATATGCTTGGCACTTAAAGAAAACGGCTTGCTTGCTAAACCCACGCATGGCAACATCATTCGTTTTGCTCCTCCTTTAGTCATGACAGAAGAGGAGTTATTGGAATGTGTGGCAATTATTACCAAGACGCTTCGCACTTTTGAGCCTAAACAATAACGATGGAGTTGATCTATCTAGACAACGCTGCAACAACCCCCATTTTTCCGGAGGTGGTTGATACTATGCAAGAAACTTTGAGTGCTTTCTATGGCAATCCTTCCTCAATCCATGCTGCTGGGCGTAATGCTAAGGCCAAGCTTGAAGGTGCTCGAAAATATATTGCAAAACAATTTGGTGTTTTACCTCAAGAAATCATATTTAACTCAGGAGGCACTGAGGGAGATAATACTGTACTTCAAGGTGTAGTGAAGCATTTGGGCATTAAGCATATTATAAGCTCGCCTATTGAGCATCATGCCGTTTTACATCCATTGGAGCATATGGCAAAAAAGGGGTTAATTACGCTACACTTGGTAAAACTTTTGCCAAATGGCTTGCCCGATATGCAGGATTTGAAACAATTGTTAACTGCAATTTCGGAAAAGAAGCTGGTAAGCCTGATGCATATCAACAACGAAATTGGAACTATGATTGACCTCAATGCAGTGGGTGCTTTATGTCGCGAACACGGTGCTCTTTTTCATTCTGACACTGTGCAGTCCATTGGTCATTATCAAATGGACTTGGGTGAATTACCTATTGATTTTGCTGTCGCTTCGGCACATAAATTTCATGGACCTAAAGGAGTGGGTTTTTTGTATGTGCGAAAAAACACTGGCTTACAAGCTATGCTTTTGGGAGGTGCCCAAGAACGTGGAATGCGCGCAGGAACAGAGGCGGTACACAATGTTGTGGGTATGGAAAAGGCACTGCGCATGTGCTATCAAACACTTGA